>CBQWHS010000116.1:0-8996 GCA_967728665.1 uncultured Chryseosolibacter sp.
CCATAGTTGCAGGCGTCTCCGCCACTAAGTTCACCTTGTATGACGCCACTGGACTCGGAGAAGGGTTAGGATATGTAGGCGCGATCACCTTCCCTGCGCTGGTGGTGTTAGCGGTGTAAACGCTGTCGGCAGATCCGTCAAAAAATTTCCATGTATAAATGAGACCAGCAGTCTGATCGTATTTGAACTGAACTTTTCGAGGCGAACATGCTGGCGTAGGATCCAATAAAGTGAAGGCTGCACTCGCCTCTCCAACACTGATCGTTACTGTCTCATTTGCGGGAAACGTTGAACAACCATTGCTGTCTCTAACCGATTGCAATACATAAGTCGTTGTCTTTGCTGGCGTGACTTGCTTTGAAAATATGTTGCCAACATTTTTCTCGGTAAGACTAGAGACTCCATCTGAATAAATGAAAGTGAAAGGGGCCTGTCCAATAATCTCCGCTGAAACAAATTCAGTTGCACCCTTACAAATGGCCTTATCGGTACTGGTAAATTCTGCGGACACTGGTGGTCCAACATTTACGATTACAGTTTTTGATGCACCCACGCACAATGTTGGGAACGGCCCCTTAGGCGTAATCGTGTACTGTACATTCCCCCCGATCGTGGCTGTATTCTTCAGTGTCTGCAAGATGAGGTTTCCGTCACCATTTGTAAATCCTGTAATGTTCGGGCCTGAGCCAACACTCGTCCATGTGAAAGCTGCGGTACTTAGAGTACTATTAATCGAGAGACCAGTTGTGGTTCCACTGCAAATTGTCTGTGCGTCCGGAGTAACAGTCAAATCAGGAATGGGATCAACTGCGTAGAGCACTGAAACCGGCGTTCCCTCACAACCCGAGGGGCTCTTTGGAACAACAGTGTACTTCACGCGTCCCTGACTTGTACTGGTATTGACAAGTGTTTGAAAAATCAAAGTTCCGCTTCCCGAGGACGAGCCTATGATGTTGATATCTGGCGTAGTCGTCCAATCGCCGGTAGAGTTAGGAATGTCAAATGTCAACTCGACGTTCGTGTTTGTTCCACTGCAAATTTGGGCAGACATCACGGAAGCTGCGATCGATGGTTTTGCGTTCACTTCAACCACCACGGGGACAGCATCACCGGAACAATTTACTGATAGCGCATCCGGTCTCAAGATGTAGGTTACGGTTTGGGATACCAGCGTTGGATTATTCAAAACGTCCTTCAGCAAATCTCCATTATTGAAAGTAGTACCAGCGAACGAAAAACCTGTAACCCCTCCGGTTGCCAAAGGAGTACCCACCATTGTAAACACGATATTCCCTGACGAAGGCGTGGTATTCGTTGACAGTGCAAACGCAAGGGGTGTGCCCTCACATACTGATGCGGTGTTTGGCAAAATGGAAAGCTTTGGCTTAGGCTCGATTGCAACCTGCACTGGGGAAGAGCTGCCCGTGCAACCAATACCATTCTTTGCATTCTTAGCAACCGGTGTTAGCTGGTAAGTGACATTCCGTGGTTGATTGTCATTGTTGATCAATACATCAGAAATAATAAATCCATTTCCGAGATTGTTGACAACCGGGGAAAAACCGGTAACCAGCCCGTTGGATGCTGCCGCAGTATAGTTGAAAGAAATGTCTCCCGAGCTCGGAACAACAGGCGACTGCAACGTGATCTGCGTAGTTGTATTACTACATAATGAAGGAGTCGAATTTGTAAAATTTGCCACGACCTTTGGCTCCACAGTCAAAATGATATCGCGTTTCAACCCCGCACATCCTGCAGGCGAATGTGGAATTACGGAATACTTAACCGTGAGCGGCTTGTTTGTTGGATTTACAAACTGGTCGCTGGCGATCGAATTCACATCTGATACTATACGAGGCGTCACATTCGAAGCTGTAGTGAGACCCGGTGCGACTGCTATTGCTGAAAGATTATACAAGGAGGCTGGCGGGCCTCCCCCGTTCACTGCGAGTTTAATTCCGCAAGCTTCGTTATTGCAAACAGTTTTGTCCAACGTTTGGGCAACGACTGGAATATCTTGTATCGTTATATTTTCTGATGCAGGACTTCCTGAACAGCCTGTGCCATTGGTTTCAACAACCGTGAGCTCAGGTTGAGGATTGACTTGCGTTCCCCAAAGAATTGTCACGGAGGTCAGTCCCGTTCCACTGCTGGGCCCGCTGGTGATTGTTCCTCCCACCACTGTCCATGTATACAATGAACCATTTGTAGTTGTCAGCGAATATCCGACTGATTCATTTTTACAAACAACTTTGTCAGGACTTAGGAATGCCAGCGCTGGAGGAATGCCTGCAACCGTGATCGGATAGCTAGCGGAATTACCTAAACATCCATCAATTTTTTCGGTCATTGTGATGTTGAATGTTCCTGAATTCGGAAAACTAAGAACAAGTAAAAAGTCACTGGTTGTAGCGGTGTAACTGTTTGTATTCTGTACTGTGTTCGAGTTGTACACAGTAAATTTTGCCGTTCCGGAAACGCTCCAAACATATTCATGTATGGAACCAAACATGTTTACCGTAGGGTTTGTTTGATACACTTTGATGGCACTGCCCGAACACAAAGACTGATCTCCGGAAACCGCATTGTTTGCCGGCTTCGGTTTATATTTTAATTGAATGTTGGCGATATCAAAACATTTCGGTGTTGCTGTACTGCTTGCGTTCGTTACTTTGGCATACACAGTTTTGGTTGCCGTGATCGAATAATTTGTTTCCTCGTTGAATCCAACTGTCGCCGGATTATCGATCGGACTTCCGAGTCCTCCTGATCCATTGTCTTCAAACCATTCGACTTGTGTGCTGGTATTGTTCGTGATCACAGGTTCGAATGCCGTGAGGTTAATTCCAGTACTCGCATCCTGACAAAATTCCAGCACCTGGTCAAGGGCTGTAGGAAGTGCATCAACAGTGAACGTAACCTGGCCAATGTTCGAACATCCTACCGAGCTTGTTCCTTTCCAATAAAAAGTTTTTCCATTGGTAATCGTCTGATTCCCCGACAACAAAAATGGCGTAGTACGCAACGCATCAGAAAACCATTGTACGGTTGGTGCATTTGTTACAGAAGAACTATAGGTACTCAGATCCACGCTGGATTGAATAGGCGCTCCACCAACATCATCACACAACACGGGAGTTATGACAGTTGTGGTTGGCAGCACGTTTACGCGAATGTTAATATCATCGTCTGCGCGACACGCTTCCAATGGACTTAGCACAGACCACCGCAGCGTTGTTGTTGCAACGGTAGCTGGCGAAACCGGAACAGGCAAATTCGATACGGCAGTAATTCCGTTGTTTGGATTCGCGATTGTGAATGTTGTCGACGGAACTTTTACTGTGATGTTGTCAAAGGCAATTTTTTCGTTGTTTTCGTTGGTACTCACTTTCACGATTATCTGAATCGTTGATCCTGTGGAAGAAGATGCAAACGCCGTGGCTGTTGGTGTTGTCCACCCATTACCCGTGAAGCTCCCGTTGCTGTTGAAAAGTGTTTCAGCTCCGCCATTCAATTTATAATACACTTTGATATAATCCGCATCGGGTCCACCATCCAGGTTGTTCGAAACGTTAACAAGATCAACCGTTGCTTGCACCGCGGTCAATGAGGAAATATCAATTATCGGTGACATCCAAATTACCTCACCAATATTGCCAGTACCTGTTGTCAAATTTCCGTTAGTATCGAATCCCTCAAAGCGTTCAGACTGTACACGGAAATAACCGGTGCCACCGTTGAAGCTTTGTGGGTCTGAAACATCTAGCGACCATCCATTTGCTGAAGCCCGTGTAGATGTGCCGTCAGCGATTCCTGCAAAATTTTGATAGTACGCGATTTTTCCTGGAGATGACCAAGCCCCGAGACCTCCGCCATTTGTAGCCGTTAAGTTGGCAGTTGGGCTATCCACACAGATATCCTGATCAATCCCAGCGTTTGCAGTAGGCATTGTCTCTTGTGTCTGCGTAACAGCGACTCCTGAATTGCTCAAACAGCCAGTAGAAGTATTGACATTGAAAGCATAAAACGTAGCTGTTGCGGAGGATGCCGGAGTAAATATATTTTGGTTTGTACTCGACACTATTCCGTCCGTTGGTTGCGCCACTGCGAAGAACGATGCACGCGCTGGTCCGCCAGTCGACCATGTTATGTCCAGGCTTAATGTATTCGTCGGATCAGGATCGCTTACGCGGATTGCTGCTCCTGCTCCAGGCACGTTACAAGCCGCAGCGTTTACAGGACCAGTTGGTGTTGCTGGCCTTGGATTTACTACAAGGGAGGCACTGTTTATCGGTACCACTCCGGAACAACCCGTGGCCGTATTCTTGATTGCGGTCACGATGACTTTATATGATCCAGCCGCACTCCCCCACTCTGTATAAGGAGGCGAGATCACAATCTCCCCAGCACCCGTTGTAGCAACATTGGTTTGTGGATGTACATTGCCGTTGAACGTATATGTAAAATCATAGTTAGCTGCAGGATTCAGTATGAGCGTAGCACTTGGTGGCACAGTTGTTCCAGCATCATCGCACACAGGTGATGACGCGGCAAAGCTGACAACAGACGGGGGCGCGACAGCGGAATTCACAACGGTAGCACCACCCGTCAAATTTCCTGCCGGAGCAGCGCAACTTAAACTCAAGTCTGTTAAGGAGACCAATGTATACGCGCCGATGCCGGGAGTAGTGATCGTATAGGGAGTAGTCGCAATGCCTGTGACAGTAGGTTGTGTTACACCATCAATCGCATATTGCAAATTCCACGGACCTGTTCCTGTAAATGCAAATTGAACGGGAGGTGCAGGCGTTGACAGACATATCGATCCGCCTCCCGACAAAACTGCTGCAGGCTGAAACGGAACAAATTGAATGACATTCGAAAACACGTCCGCGCAAGCGCCTGAACGGGCTCTCCTTCTGAACCACGTAGTAGTCGTTATTGAACCTGGATCGTACGTTGCACTAGTTGCTCCACCGATGTCATTAAAACCAGTAGAAACCGAAGTTGTAGATGCTTGCCATTGATAATTGAAGGTTCCATTTCCACCACTTGCGCTTTGAAAGTTTGTAAATGATACAGGGTCGGTCGCAGAGCAAACAGTGATAGAGCCCGAGTTTGAAGGATCAAGTGGATGTCGGATCGAACCTGGACTATTGGTGTCATCAATCTGAATGACTACATCAGCAGGTAAACTTGTGCAACCATTTGAACCAGTAACAGTCACGTAACGGTGAAAAATAGTTGAAGCTGAAACCGTTTTATTGATCCGATGCGCGGAAGCTCCTTCGGTCACGGGGTTAAATGTATTGTCAGCACCAGATTGCAACAGCGTTGCCAACCCGGAATCTTTGTACCATGAATATGAAACACCAACACCACTTGCTGCGATGTTAAAAGAATTGGATGCTACACTTTCGCAAAAGGGACCTGACGGACCCCAAGATGGAGCCACAGGAGTTGTGATGATCCTCACAAAATTTTCAAGACTTTCTTTGTTGCCATCCGGCGCGGAAGGGTCATAAGGATTACAGATATCCCAATAATCCAATCGAACCCAAAATCGTTGTTCCGCTTGATGATTTGTTGTCAGCGTGGTGATGATCTGCTTCATGTATGCGGTAGCCGTTGACGCAGTTACCGTTGCGCCCAAGTCAATAACACCGTTCGCATCGGGTGTTCCAATGCCTCCGGCACCGGTAGGATAATATCCGCTTACGAAAAGTCGTGTGCCGTTGGCATCATTCATCGTAACAGGAATTCCACCAACGCGGATATCGGGAATATTGTTGACCGTTCCCGCCAGAGTCGGCTCGTCCCAATCGCGGTGTCCATAAACAATTCTGATGTATCGACCTAGCTGGTTAGGAACACCAGCTTCCACAGCAGTGCGACAGTTAAGACTTGTGGCATCGCTGAACATCATGTTTACATTCGTGCCCAAACAAACAATATTCGAATTGGTGACACTCGGCGGAAGATTCAGAAGACCTGTGTTTTTATTATCCGTATCGTAGTTTGCAAAAATTGTAGACTGACCAAGAGATGGACATGAGCTTCCACTGTATATCGGAGTAATTTTAAATTCCCAGCTACACTGATCGGTTGCACCCGTTGGTGTAGTTGAATTTGGATACGTGTGAGAAGGCCGCGATGTTAAAATGATCGCGGGCACGCTTCCAAAAGGAGATGTACTTTCAAAATAGGTATTGTCAACAGTTCCCGCCGGATTCGTTTGACCCGGTGCAACGAGCTGCGTTGTTCCATCTCCCCAGTCGAGATTGTAGTTAAGATTAGAAGCGTTGTATACAGAGCTATTCCGAAAGCGCAATGTTAGGTAGAATTGATACTGTGTAAAGTTCATCGTAACCGGAACGCACTGATCCGGTGTTGCGCCAAGAAATGTTCCCTGCTGATAGAACTTTATTTCAGAGCAGCTCCATGCTGTATTGTTTTGTGAAAGGGTCGGACCAAACGTTGCAACAGTTCCGCCTCCGTTCAACGTATTTCCCGAATAAGAAACTGAAAGAGTCTCTCCTGGCAAAAGATAGGAAGCAGTTGCTGTACGGCCTGAAACAAGACTGGCATCGAATTGAAGATAAACAGTCGACGTGCCGGTAAAAGTTTTTGAGGCAGCAAACCCACTACTTTGGAAATTGCTGACACCGGTCACTGTAATATTTGTGGATACCCCATTGATGAATACAGTCCATTGGCCAGTTGTTGTTGTTCCCGTTAAGGGCTGATTGAATGTGACGGCAATTGTTTTTTGATCAAGTGTTTCGTGACGAATTGTTGAAACAACGGCTTGAGAAAGACACGCAGATATAACGGATATGTTTATCGCTAAACATAAAAGCAAACGGGGGTTCATTTTACAGGTATTCGGGTAAAAGCCTAAAACGTTAAAATTAATGTTTAACGATTAATTAAACACCAATTTCATTGATGCTTGATCGCCGAAAATAAGAAATGGTAATCGCGCCTGATTATGATTTATGGGACGTTATCGCTAAGACGTTGAATTTCGTCGACTGATTTCGATTGCACGTGGGTAATAGCATTCATACCCTATCAAATTTTAAGAAATGTTCAACTTTCTCAAAGGCAGTTGAAAAATTTACAATTATTACCCTGAAAAATTTACCTTTGTGCCCGGTTAATCGAAAAGGGTCAATCTAACACATGTCTTCTGCCAAGTATATTTTCGTAACCGGGGGCGTAACTTCATCTCTGGGTAAAGGAATCATTGCTGCATCTTTGGGTAAGTTACTGCAAGCGAGAGGGTTCAAGGTCACCATTCAAAAATTTGACCCTTATATCAACATCGATCCGGGAACCCTCAATCCCTATGAGCATGGGGAATGTTATGTTACGGATGATGGAGCGGAAACCGATCTTGATCTTGGTCATTATGAGCGCTTTCTGAACGTTCGCACTTCACGCGCCAACAATATCACCACAGGTCGTATCTATAATAATGTAATCACCAAGGAACGCCAGGGTGAATACCTTGGTAAGACTGTTCAGGTTGTACCGCATATCACGGATGAGATCAAGAAAAACATTTTTCTTCTTGGTGAAAGTGGCGAGTATGATTTTGTTATAACGGAAATTGGCGGTTCGGTGGGAGACATTGAATCCCTGCCATTTATCGAAGCCGTTCGTCAAGTGCGCTGGGATCTTGGTGCAAATAATGCCATAGTTATTCATCTTACGCTGATTCCTTATTTAAAGGCAGCGAAAGAATTAAAAACGAAACCAACGCAACACTCTGTTAAGGAGTTGCTTGCTGAAGGAATACAGCCTGACATTCTCGTGTGCCGAACCGAGTTGCCGTTGCCAATCGAGCTTCGAAAAAAGCTCGCGTTGTTTTGCAACGTTCATCTAAACTCGGTGATTGAAGCTATGGATGCCGATACCATTTACGATGTTCCTTTATTGATGAAAAAGGAAAAATTAGACGAGCGCGTATTGGCGAAGATGAAAGTCGCTTCCAAGTCCGAACCGGATCTTGAGCAGTGGAAAAACTTCCTTGGTAAACTAAAAAATCCAACGGAAGAGATAAATATTGGACTTGTTGGAAAGTATGTATCCCTGCCTGACGCTTATAAATCGATCGCCGAAGCATTTGTACATGCTGGAGCGGAGAACGATTGTAAAATAAATCTTAGTTGGATTTCGTCTGAAGATGTATACAACGATACGCCAGAAGTTATTCTACAAGGTCTGCATGGAATTCTGGTTGCGCCTGGTTTTGGCGAACGTGGACTTGAAGGGAAAATTCGAGCGGTAAAATATGTACGGGAGAACAAGATTCCGTTTTTCGGTATCTGCCTCGGTATGCAATGTGCTGTTGTCGAGTTTGCACGGAACGTTCTTGGCCTTGAGGCTAGTTCAACCGAGCTGAATCCAAAAACAAAGCACCCGGTGATCGACATGATGGAAGAGCAAAAGAAAATCACCAACAAGGGAGGTACCATGCGACTGGGCGCTTATGATTGCAAGTTGAAAAAAGGCAGTAAAGCAAATATTGCCTATGGCGAATCGGCCATAAAAGAAAGACACCGGCATCGGTACGAGTTCAATAACAAATACCTGGAACAAATCGAAAACGCCGGCCTTAAGGCGACTGGTATCAATCCTGAATCTAACCTGGTTGAAATAGTTGAATTGAAAGATCATCCTTGGTTTGTTGGTGTCCAATATCATCCTGAATTAAGAAGCACCGTTTTGAATCCCCACCCGCTGTTTGTGAAGTTTGTGGAGGCCGCGCTGAATCATAAGCGTTCAAATTCTTAATATTGCAGGCCTTTTTAAAAACGAATTGCGCCTGGAAACGTCAAGTAAAATGACTTATTAATTGAAATACGACAGAAATGGATAAAAATTCCGGCATAGGATTAACATTAATTGCAGCTCTGCTCTTCGCATACTTTTACTGGTTCGCTCCTTCTCCACAACCTGTTCAGCCACCTTCCAAGACTTCTCAATCT
>CBQWHS010000117.1:0-8978 GCA_967728665.1 uncultured Chryseosolibacter sp.
AGGTGGCACAAAAAGCGATTCAAAGACTTAATTTATATCTCATTTGCATTCTCTGCGTCACCTTCGCGTTCTCTGCGGTTAAAATGCATTCATATTCTTACACCTTCATGATTTCTTTGTCCAGTACCGTGCTTTCGTGATGCCAATTATGGCCAGGCGGGTAGGCACAAATGCAATTCAAAGATTTAATTATCTCATTTGCATTCTCTGCGTCTCCTTCGCGGTCTCTGCGGTTAAAATGCATTTGTAGGTTCTTCGTGGCCTAAATGGATAAGCTTAGAATTACCTTAAAAACTAACCCGTGTCAAGAAAATTGCAGATGTTTGAAAAACAGACGTTTTAAGTTGTTACCTTGTCAACTCAAAATCCAGCCTATCGCATAAACTATACTTGGTAATTAGTTTCTCCTGTTCAGAAATCCAGGCATAACAATGCGAATATTATTTTGTCTATTTGTCCTGAGCTTGCATCCAGCAATAGCTCAACAAGATTTAACTCACGAAACCAAGGTTCATCTTGATGCCAATTGGTGGCAACCGACACCATCAAAATCCAGTACATTTTTCAAATCTGCAAAAATTCCAACGCTATTGATTGGGCTGGGCGTTTATACTTGCCTTGATCACAACTTTATCAGTAAGTATAAAATACGGGACGAGCGCAATGAACACATGGCCAGTTTCCACACGTCTGTTGATAACTACATGATGTACGCGCCAATTTTGATGGTGTATGGATTGAATATGGCAGGCGTTAAAGGCAAACACGACTTTCGCAACAGAAGCCTCTTGTTATTGAAATCTGAAGCGCTAACAAATGCGCTGACTTTTTCGCTCAAGGGTATTACAGAAGTTACTCGCCCTGATGGATCAGATGCAACGTCTTTTCCATCCGGACACACAGCACAGGCTTTCGCAGCAGCAACTTTTATGGCGAAGGAGTACGGTGACAAAAGTGTGTGGTATACTGTTGGCGCTTACACGATGGCAACCTCCGTTGGCGCAATGCGGATATTAAATAATCGACATTGGGTGTCTGATGTATTTGCAGGCGCTGGAATCGGAATTCTTTCCACCAATATTGTTTACCTGACACATCGCTACCGATGGAAAAATAAAAACAGCAGCCTGACAGTACTTCCAACTTACAGTAAAGGCCCGGGGCTGTACGTGGGATATCGCATCAGATAATCAAACCATTAATCATTAGATGATTGGGATTTGTGAACGAGGAGTCTAATCCTATTTGCGCACGATACTTGAAAAAACTTCGCTGAAGGTCTTGCCTTTATGTTGAGGCCACAACAGTGAGAATTTCATTTCGATTCCTTTTAATAGCTGGACACTTAATGTCTTGTCATCATCGGCCAGGTCGTGCGTGATCATCCTCGCATTCCTTATTATCTGTTCATTACACAAAGCAACTGTCCTTTCACCCTTCGCCGTTAGTTCAACTCGTTTCGAGCGCCTATCCTCCTCGTCAGTGTATTCCTTTATCAATCCCCGCTTCTTCAAACGATTAAGCATATCTGTACCACTCGAAAGTTCAAACAAATTATCATAAATCACCTGCGTTTTTTTCGGGTTCTTATTCTGCCTGATTGTGGCGAGCATGCCGAACTCCTCAATCTGATTTACCTCTGTTCCCTTCAGCGCGATATGTGCATAAAGCATGTTTAGCTTACTGATCCTGCCAATAATTTTCAGCAGCAATCCACCAGGAACATTGGGGATGACCCCTCCAACCAACGTGCCTTTACTCTTTTTCTCACGCTGATGCCCTAGGAAATACCGACAAAAATCTGCCACGCTCCCACCTGGATGGTTTTCTTCATAGGCAATCCATTCAGATTCTAATTCGGCTCTATTGTTCATAAGATACTTCGGTTACGTAATAAATTAAGCTACGTTATTTAAAACTTGCCTCACATAACAACGTAAACGTAATACATTTGGTTATTAAACAACGTATACGAAATACACGAATAATATGAAATCAACTGACAAGAATACTATTTATTGGATAGCGAAAGGGTTTATAAGTTTCTTCATGCTTTTCGCAGCCTATTTCTCTTACACCCATGCCGCAGATTTGCGAGCACTGGGATTTCCCGACTACTTCCGCATAGAACTGGTCACGGCTAAAATTATCGGCGCCATTGTTTTGATGATCCCGCAGGTGTCCCTGAGAATCAAAGAGTGGGTCTATGCAGGCTTTGTGATCACGATGACCTCAGCTTTGATTGCACACATATGCAGTCATGATCCACTTTCGAAAATAATGTTTGTGTCGATTGACTTCATCATAATTATTACCTGCATTAGGTATGTGTCCAAAAAAGAGCAGGGCTTTGAGAAGCAGGCAACATAGTTTTCATCCATTATCACGCTAAAATAATTAACCCAAAATATTTATGTACAGGCTATTTTTGGTCACTCACATTATCGGCATAACGTTAATGGCGGGAACAACTTTTATTGATTTTATCCTCTTTAATCAATTCTGGAAAATATATCCCGGTGATAAAGCACAGGGCACCGTTTTATCAAATGTTTTGAATAGGTTGCAAAGGTTCATGGGAATAGGAATGTTGGTAATCATCCTGTCAGGCGTGGGAATGATGTCCTACATGCACCAGGTTTGGGGCCAACAGGTATGGTTCCAGGTTAAGATGGGAATACTTTTGTTGATCATTATTAACGGACTTGGTTTGAGAAGAATGTTTGGATCAAGGGTCAAAAAGATTTTGGCTGATGGCTCATTAGAGGTTGCCAACGAGCAGCTTTATAAAGTCAAAGGCAATATCCGTATCGTTCAGATTTTGCAAATATTGTTTTTTATTACGATCTTTTTCTTGAGCGTTTATAAATTCAATTGAAAATTAATGTTCAGATGCGTCAACTGATAAATTCAATTCGCGCCCTGCTTCGAATGCCATTGGGGATACATCTTTCTATGCTCCTGCTGTTAGTAAAACTTTCAAAACGAAAGTCCAGCAACTCGCTGAAATAAATAAGTGCTGAGATCCATTGCCGCTGTCGCGACTTAACAACGCGGTAAACTCTTTTGTTGCTTCTGTTTGCGATCGTGTGCAATCCTGCGTTGGATATTCTTACCTGAAATTCCTTCCATCAGGAAAAATTTGCCCTTGAACAAAATTGTCATGCTTTTGTTCTTTAACGCGCACATCCTGAGATGCTGTTGTCTCATCCGCCCTTGACTTCGACATTGTGAGTTGGTCCTCGCTCATGCCGATAAGATGGTTTAACATTTTCGAAAGATCAAAACAACGTTTTGCAATCACGTGGATTACCTCGCCTTCGCGTTGCAATTGTCCTTCGACCATGAGAAGTCTTGATTGAATAATTTCTTTCCTATACTTGTCAAATAACTTTTCGAATACCACGACGTTAGCAATTCCTGTCTCATCCTCTATGGTAACAAAACATATTCCTTTTGCTGTTCCGGGGCGTTGTCGTACAAGAATAAGTCCGGCAATCTTTACAATACTTCCTTCTTTTGCACTTATAAGAGATGTAGCGGGAGTTATGTAAAGTCGATCCAATTGCTCGCGAATAAAACTCACAGGATGGGCTTTCAAGGACAACGATGTTGCGGCATAATCATGAATAACATGTTCCGACAATGGCATTTGCGGTAACGAAACATTCTCGTCGTCAGTATTTTTGAATTGTGGTCCATTGAAAATCGAACTGCGTTGTTCTTTTGTTGAAACTTCCCACAACGCTTTCCTCCTATCAAATCCAATTGATCGAAATGCATCTGCATCAGCCAATTTCTCCAATATGCCATCTGTCAATCCAATATTTCGAAGCTGACTTATTGTTGAATAATGATTTTTCCGATTGTCCGTAAGTAACATTATGTCTTCTGAACGAATTCCCTTTACCTGTCTGAATCCCAATCGTAGTGCGAAATATTTTCCCGACCGTTCTTCGAGTTTGTTATCCCAGTCTGAATAATTAATATCAACCGGACGAACTTCAACACCGTGTTTCCTTGCATCAATAATAATTTGTGCGGGTTGATAAAAACCCATCGGCATGCTATTGAGTAGTGCACAAGCAAAAACATCCGGGTGGTAACATTTGATCCATGATGAAACATAAACCAACAACGCAAAACTCACTGCATGACTCTCTGGAAATCCATAGCTACCAAAGCCTTCCAATTGTCGGAATACTCGTTCTGCATACTCAGCTGTGAAACCATTCTTCGTCATGCCGTTTACTAATTTGTCGTGGAAGTGCGTCATCATGCCTTTCGATTTGAAGGTTGCCATACTTCTCCTAAGTTCATCAGCTTCCGTGGGTGAGAATCCTGCGGCAACAATTGCAATCTTCATTGCCTGTTCCTGGAACAACGGAATACCTAGTGTACGCTTTAAAATTTCTTCAAGTTCTTTTGAAGGATATTCAACTAATTCCTGGCCATTTCTTCTGCGTAAATACGGATGCACCATATCACCTTGAATTGGGCCAGGTCTTACAATGGCGACCTCAATAACAAGATCATAAAAGCAATTTGGCTTTAATCGTGGAAGCATGGATTGTTGGGCACGGCTTTCGATCTGGAACACTCCGATTGTATCCGCATGACCTATCATTTCATAAACGCCTTTATCATCCTGGGGAATGTTGGCGAGAGTGTAGCCTATGTCATAATGCTTTTTTGCAAGATCAAATCCCTTGCGAATACATGTCAGCATTCCAAGTGCGAGAACATCGATCTTTAAGAATTTGAGCGCATCAATATCGTCTTTGTTCCATTCAATATTTGTGCGGTCTTTCATTCTTGCGTTAATGATCGGACACAAATCCGTTAACTTCCCTTCCGTAATTACAAATCCACCGGTGTGCTGTCCTAGTTGACGCGGAAAGCCCATAAACTGCACGGTGAGTTCGAGAACTTTTTTAATCGTAGAATCCTCAGGATTTATTCCCTGACTTTGAAGTCGCTTTTTATCAAAACCATCATCTTCAAAAGACCAAATCAAACTTGAAAGCCGACTGATGGTGTCAACAGAAAGTCCCATGGCTTTTCCCACATCGCGAATTGCTCCCTTGTGATGCTGTTGCGTTACTGTAGCGACAATAGCAGCACGTTCGCGTCCGTATTTTTTGTAGACGTATTGAATAACTTCTTCTCTCCTCTCATGCTCAAAATCAACATCGATATCCGGCGGTTCGTTTCGTGCGGACGAAAGAAATCGTTCAAACAATAAATCAAATTTCGAAGGATCAACAGAGGTGATTCCTAAACAATAACAAATGGTTGAGTTGGCAGCTGAGCCTCTTCCCTGACAAAGAATTTTTTTCTTACGTGCAAAGTCAACAATATCATAAACAGTGAGAAAATATTCAGCGTAATTCATTTCTTCAATGAATTTCAACTCATACTTAATGTTAGTTATTATTTTATCTGGAATCTTATCGCCATAAATATCATGAGCGCCCTTCCATGAAAGAAACGTCAACTCCTCTTGAGGTGTTCTTCCGTTGCTGGTGATTTCTTTTGGATAGCGATACTTTAATTCATCCAAAGAAAACGTACAGGTTTCGGCAATTACCTGAGTTTGTCGAATGGCCTCAGGATATTGACGAAACAAGCGAATCATTTCATCATTTGGTTTTAGATAGCGCTCGGCATTTGGATGCAATCGAAACCCTGCATTATGAATTGTGCATTTTTCTCTGACACATGTGACCACATCCTGTAATTGTCTTCTTTCGGGATGATGATAATGGACATCGTTCGTGGCCACAACCTGAATGTTACAATGCTTGGACAACTGATAAATTCGATCCAATTGTTTGTAATCATTACCACCATAGTTGCGAGAGGCCGCAATCCAAAGATTATCCGTTAACGCCTCACGATATTCCGATAACGCTTTCTTGAATTCGTTATCAAAATCAAAAGCTTCATTCAACGTTGCTGGAGGAATAACAATGAATATTATTCCTTTTGCATGTTGGTAAACATCTTGCCGGTATAAATGGCAGCTTCCTTTTTCAGCCCGCAAGTTTCCTGTTGTTAGCAAGGCAGATAAACGAGCATACGCTTCAAGATCCGTTGGCAATGCCAGTAAAGATGGACCATCCATTAAATTCAATCTGCAACCTGGAATGACCCTGATGTTGAATTTTCGGGCAGCAGCATGAGCACGAACAATTCCGGCAAATGTATTTTGGTCAGTGATCGCAATTGTAGCGTAACCAAACAAAGCAGCCTGTTCAACAAGCTCCTCCGGATGCGAGGCACCGCGAAGAAAACTAAAGTTTGACGTGACTTGGAGTTCGGTATATTGCATGAGATGTTATTCGTTATTTGTTAACGTTATATGTTAATAGTTTACGCGAAGACTCCGTGGATAAACCACTGAAACGTTTTGTCGTGGTAGTGACCAAGACGAAATACCCAGTAGCGATTGCCGTCTTCATCTTCAACACGATAGTAGTCGCGATGCTGACCGTCATGAATCCACCATTCTTGTTCAATGCGCTCCGGTCCATCGGCTTTTACAACGTTGTGTCGTTTTCCTTTGTGAATGAATAGCATGGGTGGATAATCAGGAATCGGTGCAGTCACCTCAACTGGCTCAGGATCTTTGAAAAGTAGAAGCGGTCGAAGTTTATCTGTTCTCCAAATACTTTCTGCTTTTTCATCAAGGGATGGCGCAAGCTTAATGGAACGTTCAGGCCAATAGTGTTCATCGGGTAAATAACGATGAATTGATTTTATTCCTACTCTGCTTGCCAGCCGATCCATTAATTCGGCAAGACGAGCATCTCCCAGTCCGCTGGTATCTTCCCACATTTTTTCTTGTAGGGGAAAATAATCTTCAACCTTTGGCGCTACAATCACAAATAATTCAAAACCAAGTTCAGGTTCGAGAGTTTGCAACTTCAATTCAAATAATTTAAAAATATGATTCACATGAGAGGAAGGCATGCTTGTTACAATTTCGACTTGCAAAATTTTCCCATCCACACGGTAACATTTAAAAATCGCTGATCGCATTCCTTTCTGTTCTTGCTGTAACCTATGACACAGCGAAGCCAATAATTCTTTTAATGCAATTTCAATTCCCGTAAGGGTAATGATAGGTTCTAGACACAACAATCTTTCCTGGTATGGTTCAACAGGAACAACCGGATGAATCATTTCCATTTGCTGACCAACTGCTGTATCCAACCGCATAAGAAAGTGCTGACCAAATCGCCTTCGAAGTGATGAACGAGGCATGTTGATAAATTGCTTTACCTGATGAAGTCCAAGTTTGTGCAAACGTTCAACCGATTCAGATTCAAGTCGCAATGCTTCCGGTGGCAATGGAAGTAACGCCTCAATATGCCTGCCTTCCGGAATAATCAATGAATCCTTTCCATACCTGGCAACAGCCCACGCAATGCCTGGTGTATCCGCCATGGCAACGCGAACATGATATCCCCTTGCATTTAATTTTTTTGTGATATCGCTAACATATGCATCGTCACCGCCCCAGAGATGAGTGCAACCTGACGCATCAAAGAACAGTCCATCGGGAGAATCAATAGCAACTACAGGCGTAAATCGTATACACCATTCAGCGAGTCGCTTCAATAATTTTTCAGGTAGATCTTGTTTGTCATCGAGAACTTCAAGATTAGAGAAAACCGCTCGTGCATCGGCCAACACCATTCCTTTGCTAATACCTATTCTTTCAGCTACTTGATTTACACCTGTAATAATCATCCTTCCATGGGAAGGTGTCCTTAAAACCAAAGGTAATTTTCTGAGCTGAGGCTGGCGGAGAGAGAACCAATCCGTGTTTAGATACCGAAACCATATTGAAATAAATCGCGTCGACATTTCTTCATCCTGCTTTCTTCGCTAATTCCATTTTAGGTTGATGTTCCAATTCTTCCGTCAGAAATTTTCCGCTCTTCCATTGAATATTCCATACACCAGCTTTTCCATTTCGCATTCTGAGAATTTCCACACGCCATGTTGGAACACCGATTCCGGGTAAATTATCAATAGGCGTGCTTGCTAATGGCGTGATCTTCCAACGGGAGACACAAGCTGTAGTTTCTGCTTTCCGATGGGTATTTCTTAAAATGAAACCAGTAACTCTACTTTTTTCTACTGCCAATTGAAGTCTTCGTGAAGCCATGAAACTTAATCCTTTTGTTTCTCCAACGACAGCCGTTAACGCATCACATTTAAGTGCTTCTTCAATTGCCCATAGCACGTCGGTTTCTTTCTCTAAATCAATAAAGATGCAACGGTCAGGCTGCACGCCAAATAATTTCAATGCGGGAGGAAAAAGTTTACGTGAAGAGCTTATCCACGCATAAATTCCGTGAGATGCCGAAAGAGTTGATAATAATCCAGCAATGAAGCCAGTGGTTGAAGCGATGTCTTCAATCTTTTCCGTTATGAATTCATGAACTGCGCCCAACGGAAATGAATCGTTTGGAAAGGCTTTCTTTAAAGGTTCTAACCCAAGATCAACGGTGCTTGAGGCAGACGTTTTAAATCCTTGCAACCGGAGAATATCCGTTTGAAGTTTAGAAATGACATCTGTTCTTGAGCCCGGCAACACCATAAAAAACTGAGATAGCCTACAAATGTAATACTAATATTATTAGTATTTAAAACTATCATATTTAGTTATTGACGCCTGCCTGGTCTATACGGTTACACCAAATGAGATTATCATAAAGCTTTGTAAATCAATAGGTAATTAGTATTAATCAAAACCATTACATAAAAATGCAGGTTGATTCATTTTGAAAAAACTGGGATGCTTGAATTTGAATCTTACTAATTAAGTTGACCTGATATCTGCCATTTGCCCGCACAAAAAATTATATCACCTCAACTGGAAAACCTTATTCTCTACTTAATTCTTAACAACATATTGTCGCACAAACCTAAACTATGAAGTATACACTAAAAACTCTTGTCTT
>CBQWHS010000118.1:0-8964 GCA_967728665.1 uncultured Chryseosolibacter sp.
GGGTCTACCCTGTCGCGTCGTTGATCTGTCTTGCGATCACGTCATTCATAGCGATTACCTGGGAGTTATCGTGTTGCTGTCGAAAATCCTGTTAAATCGTTGCGATCGGAATAATCTCGTGAAAGACCGATTGACCGGATAACCTCGATTGTTCATTTTTTTGTCTCTGCTCAATAAGGAATAGTTGATGGATACACAAACAAATAATGAGCAATAAATGAGATCATAAACGTGCTCATCATAACATCTTTTCGATTCAAGATCAACAGCACAAATAAAACTATAAAGGCCAATGCGTGGAACGACGCAAAAGGAATTATCCCTTGCGATGCAAATGCCCAGGCTAATTGAACTGCAATTACAAAACTTACCGAAAGTGATTTTATCAAATTTGAATTCACTTTATCGCCGATTGATAAAATATAAGCTCCTGCCAATATGAAATAGCCCGTAACCAAAACGGTTCTAACGGCTGGACTTAGTACTCTAACAAGTGCTGGCAACATAAAGCAAAGGAATGCAATCGTTAGAATAGTCAAGGTCCATGGTGAAGTTCTTACTTGGATTGCCTTCCATGACAACGCAAAAAAATGAAGTCCGGATGCCGCGATGACGATGACTAACACAATTCGTGAAAGGACATCGCTACTTCCGGTGGTTGCGATCAATGTAATTCGCGTGGCACATCCTACGCAAAACAAAATCACAACAAAGCGAGTAATTGCAGGTGCAAATTTATCGTGCAGGTAAGGCAAGATCTGCTCCGAATTAATTCGCACATAGAAAAACGATAATGGGAATAACACACTCAGCGCAAGCACTGCGATTGTGCGAATTTCTGTTGCGCCAGGAAGATGAAGTATTTGAAATACGAGTGAGTTCAGAAATAGAATAACACTCAGCACCACAGTGATAAGAAGCCACGCTCCACGTTTATCTTTATGGGTATACATGCCAGCGATCGATCCAGCGATAAGCGAAACAGCAACAGCGGCAAACGCCCCGATGATAAGTTCACCTGCTCCGGGAAAGTGTAATAGTTTGAAAACGGAACCTGCCACAAGCAGGAAGAATGATAAATACGCAAACAACATTGGCAATGAAGGTCTTTTGCTGATCGTTTCCATAGTGTTTAATTGTAAAGTGTGTAATTGTTTAGGAGGGATTTCTAATAATACTTTTTGCCATGAAACTTCATATGAATAGCCCTGTTCCATGTGTCGCTCAATGTCACAGCAGATGTGGTCTACCATCTCATCTTGTAATGCCGGATAGACCACCCCCTGGCTTGCCAGGAAATCGCGAATGGCACTCAGTTGACTCGCACTTAAACTTCCCATGTGCTAAAACTTATTTTTGGAGCTGGTACCAGAACGCTTTTAAGAGCATCCGTAAATTTTTGAAGTTCAGATACTTTTTCCTTTGCAAGTTTTCTTCCCGCCGAGGTGATTGAATAATACTTACGGGCTCTTCCGTCAACGACTTCGGTATCGGTCGTCAGTAGTTTTTCATTTTCTAGTTTATAGAGAATAGGATATAGCGCGCCATACGTCAGCTTGATCTCATCCTTCGATAATTCCTGGACGCGTTGACTGATCTCGTACCCATACAGTCTCTTATTTTCGGCGAGCAATTTCAAAATGATCGTCTTTAATGTCCCTTTAATGAATTCGCTGTACATTGTTCCTTTGATATATAATTTACTTAAATATATAACAAAAGACGTTTGGAACCAATCTGAGAGGCAGAAATATTTTTTTTAGCAACTAAGAGTCACTGCGGCCCTTCCAAAAAGCCGGTGTTTAAACTTTCCATTCCTGTACAACATCCGCCCGATTTCGCACGGGTTATTTGATACAATCCTCGATTTCCGTCAGCGTTGGTATTCCTTCTAAATATTTAGCACGATCTAGCCCTCTTGTTGCGTGTTTGTGTGAGGTTGCGCGAAGACGGACACCAAAGAAGGCCGAATCAACATTATCAGATCGATTCAAAATACGCGCCTCGAGATAGCATTGGTCTAAGTAAACGTGGTACTCTCCTTGGATGACTGATTTATCTTATTAACAAACGTTTTGCCTTAACTGACTTTTCATCACACCTTTTCCTCGGGATAAAATTTAGATCTTAGATCTTTTTCTTTCTTCTTCAACGGAATTAAATGTCCGAAATATTTAACTAGTGATTGGATTGTTGTTGTGGATGCATCTTACATCTGTAACCGTTGCAACCAAAGTTAAACCATAACCAACGAATCTGCGTGGGTAAGGCGCAAGCGTCAAACAGTTTCCCTTGTCGGTCTCCCCTGCTCTTTTATCTTTGTTGCCAGTAACATTGCACTTACCTCAACATCCCTAAGAAAATGAACTCAACTGATTTTATAAATGTGAATTAATAGATCATGTTTGAAGTTTTGGGAACAATAGAAAATGTAAATCGAACAGGATTTATCCTGCTAGGCGACTATATGCTCATACTGAGACGAGACGGTACTACCTGTACGTTATCAGGATATAAAGCGGAGAAGAAAGGTTGGGAAGAGACGATAGTAGGCAAGCTGTCAATAGGCTTTGCCTATAAGGACACCGTAATTATTAAAGACCATAAAAAGCGGTTGATACAGATTGACATTACAAATGGCGCGATCATTAAAGAAGTTGACGGAGATTTTTCTCCGATCAGGAGCATTCACGATCGTTTCCTGATCAGCACCTTGGAGGAAAAGAGATACCGTCCTGGGTTATACGCATCTGATTTTAAGCGACGATGGCAATTGAATACGTCGTCATTCTTTTATCAATCAAAAAATATTGACCTCCTGCTTGGCTATCCTCGACTAAGACAGCCTACGGTAGTAGATTATGCTTTCTTTACGCGGTATGACATAGACAGTGGAGAGGAAAAATGGTCGCATGATATAAGTGGGTATTCTCCCTGGGTGGATCTTCTTGGCAAACGTCACGCCGTTGAAGTGTCTAAATTCTTAGGCGTGTTTCGCGAAGATCTATGGGTGGGGTTGAATAATGGAAAAGTGCTGATTCTGAATGTACAAACAGGTGAACGAAAGAATGAAATCGGAAATCCACATTTCAGTTATTCATTTGAGAAGAATGTATTTCCTTCTACGGATGATATGGTCATGGATCATAAAAACAGCCGGGTTGTTGGATTATTTATGTATAGTCATTGGGAAGTTGATCTCGAAACGTTCAATGTAAACCATGTTTATCTTGAAGATCATTTTGATGAATTCAAGATCCATAGCTCCGGCGTTTCTGCCATTGATGATGCTTTTATTTATTTCATAGACAAAGACAACGGAAAAGTGGCGGTTTTCAACAGGGGAACGCACCGGCTCGCATGGCAATATACGCTTCCGCAGCCCGGAGATTTACCGACATTCCCGTTGGAACTTCAAAAACACGGCGACACTATCTATGTGCTGGATAGTGATGATACACTTCATATTTTAAATAAAACTGCATAGATGATGATTCGTAGTAAGTATTATATCATATTTTCCGCGAGCGTTGGTGTTCCTTCTAAAATTTAGCACGATCTAGCCGTTGTTGCGTGTTTGCAGCTCTCTCGAAATAGAACTGATTCCAACACTTTGTAGCGAGATGCCCAAATTTATACCGTCATTCCGCGTCTTCTAACCGTCTAGGTGTTCAGCGGACTTGCTTCATCATCATTCTAGCATCTGTCATCTTTACTGGCCACTCTAATCACAACCTTCCCCTTATGCCTTCCTTCGCTAAACATTCTGAACGCACTCGCGGTTTCTTCCAAACGATAAGGACCATCGATCACGGGTTTTAGTTTGCCTTGTTCAAAAAGATCGTTCATGAACTGCAGGTCCTTGTTTGTCCTCAACACCACCAACGTCATCTTCTTTTTACTCGTCAGAGAAATTAGTGGTCCGATGAAAAGCATTTGGAAAATTCTGCTCATATCGCCCCCAACGGTTACATATTTTCCATCAGGGCGAAGTGCTCGCGCATAGTCGAATATTGAACGCTTTGTTTTTACATCCAGGATCAGGTCGTATTGTTCTCCAGTGCGGGTAAAATCTTGCTTCATGTAATCGATAACGTGATGATAGCCCAGACTCTTCATCATTTCCAATTTCGCAGCTGTATCTACACCGGTCATTTCGACTTCATACGATTTAGCAATCTGTATCGCAAATGTTCCGACTCCACCTCCTGCTCCATTCACTAATATTTTTTGACCGCGTTGAATTTTTCCTTTGTCGAGAAGACCTTGCACGGCCAACATGCCCGCCTGCGGAATTGCAGCCGCATCTTCGAATGACATTCGACCAGGCTTGATCGCAAGTTTATCTTCACCAGCGCAAACATACTCGGCGAGCCCGCCCCATGTTCCACTCAGATCTCCATATACAGCATCACCGATCTTAAATTTCTTGACACTCGCTCCTACTTCCACAACCTCGCCTGAGATGTCGGAACCGAGTATGTTGATCTTTGGTTTCGAAAATCCATTTAACATACGATTAACGAAGTCGCCGTCGAGTAATCCAAGATCCCAATCGTTCAGTGACACTGCGTGTACTTTTATCAGAACTTCATTATCCCTGGGAACAGGTTTATCGATTTCTTTCAATTCAAGGACATCAGGTGTCCCGTAGTTTACATAAACGATAGCCTTCATCTAACAGCGTTTTTTAAGAAGAGTCGATCGATGTGAGAAATAGTTACACGTAACGTGCAGTTCGTTGAATGTTTATTCCGATTAACTGTGGATCATTTCCAATTCTCGTCTTCCTCCCTGCCATTGTTACCAGTAACAGAACACTCAAAAATTCTTTAGGGACGATCTTCTGTAAATCATTCGAGATTATGCCCAGCCTGGAGAAATACGAGCCCTCACTGGATCATATCTTAGCAAAAGTCTCTATAAAGTCTCTATAAGGTCTCTGTAAGGTCTGTATAACGTAGTTGTCGTTTGCCCTCCGGATAAGAAGCATGTGGTGTGGGACGTTGCAAGGCGAAAGATCTTTCTTATTTTAGCCACGTTACGTCAAGGTACACAACACAACCGTTATGGCCAAATCAAACTCTCTCTTCAAATTACAAGGGACTATTGGTGAGACAACATTTGTACGAAGTACTACTTATGGTGATCACGTTCGGGCTAAGCGCGGCACGTACAAAGCTGCAACGATCAACGATGCATTGAAACGCGAGAGCAGCATCTTACTCAAGGCCAATGTACCTGCCAAAATAATTAAAGATTCAATTGATCTTTACCGAAGCCCTTTCATGAAAGGAGGATCTTTGTGGTCTCGCCTGGTGTCACTGTTTCGCAAGCAGTTCAAAGAGACAGGGAAGTTCGATTTTACCAAACTGGATCGATTCGAAATTTACGCTGACCAGCCTTTTGCACGTCTCTTATATGTCGATCCGAAGATTACGGTCAACCCGAAAAAATCTGCGCTGCATGTGAACGTCAACTTTGTCAAGCATCCAAACTTTCGAAAAGTGAAAGACGTTGATGGATATCAGTTGACCGTCATCGTAATTTTCCCTGACCTGAAGAAGAAGAGTGCAAAGACTGACGCGAGTGTCTCTCAAATATTTCAGCTTGCTGATGAGGTCATTCCTTTCCAAACAAAACTGACCATTCCCCCGAAAGCCAGGACATTCGTAGTCTGCCTGGGTATTCAAAGTTGCTCACGCGGAAAAGTAAACCTCTTTCGTACAACGTCAGGATTGACAGTGATCGGAACGGGTCTCATTTGATTTTACCTCCGGCCGACTCCCAACGTACTGGCTATCGGTTCTGATCGTTATTTTATTTCGTTCGCTTTAAAATCTCTTTCCCAAGATCAACAGTTTCCGGAATTTTATTTTGTTCTTGATATGGTAATAACTTTTCCAGTCTCAGCGGGTGTCCGCCTCGGCACGCTACGATCGTGAGACGCGTGTTCATACAACGCGGGTCCCGAGGCTAACGAAGCATATACGCTTAGCCAAGATGGCGATCGACAGCCGCATCGAATTATTCCTGTTTTAACGAGTCAGTCGGATTTGCGATTGCTGTCTTAATTGTTTGGAAGCTGACGGTAACCATCGCAAGCAACAAGATCACTGCAATCGCAAAAACGAAGATCCACCCATTTAGACTGATGCGAACAAAATAATTCGAGAGCCATTCTTCCATCACAACATAAGCAACAGGCACAGCGATAAGTGCAGCGATGATTACAGTCTGTGCAAAATCCAGTGATAACAACCTGACAATTTGGGTAACCGAAGCTCCGAGAACTTTACGGATACCGATCTCTTTAGTTCGCTGAGTAATGGTGTAGGATGAAAGTCCAAACAATCCCAGACAGGCAATAAAAATAATAAGTCCGGAGAAAGCAGCCATGACATTGCCGAATTTTGCATCGGCCCGGTATTGCTGATCATACTTTTCATTGAGAAAGAAATAATTGAATACCGTGTTAGGATACACTTTATTCCAGACAGCATTCACCGATGAAACCGTTTGCTTCATATCTCCTGAAGTGACCTGGATAGCAAAATATTCAGCAGGCTCGCCATAATAAAACAACATAGGCAAATGTCCTTCTTTCGGTGAGCGGAAATAGAAATTCTTCAGCACACCGATTACTGTAGAGCCCTCTGCTTTATTTCTGGTATGGAAAGTAATTTTTGACCCTACAGCCTCTTCTGCACTTGAAAATCCAAGCAACTTCACAGCTTCTTCGTTGATAATTACCTGATCGTGATTCGGAACTCCATGTTCAAAATTGCGTCCCGCTAAAAATGTCATGTTCATGGCTGGAACATAATCCGCATCCACAGCAAAGAAATAGTACAAATATCCTCTGTCGCGATCGCCATTTTCACCTAACCGCTTGAGCGATGTTGTACTGAGTTCCTGCATGTCAACACCGGGAAGTGACTGCGATCGAGATACGGACCTGATCGCAGGATTTTTCATTAGCTCGGTTTTCAATGTCTGGCTGGTCTGTCTGAATATGGAATCCGGTACATTCAGTTGTTTTCCTGTGAGTACGAGGGTTTGATGGATATCCATTCCAAGATCTTGCTTGCGAAGGAATTGAACTTGCAAATACACCGTGCACATGCTAATGATCAACACAACGGTGGCGCTGAACTGAAAGATAACAAGTCCCTTACGCAGGAGTTGGCCATGAGCAGACGATTGAAATTTTCCTTTCAACACCGCCACGGGCTTAAATGATGCCAGCACAAAGGCAGGATAAATACCCGACAATAACGTTCCTACGATGATCAAACCGAAAAATAAATACCACAACGCTTGATCTTGCATAACGTCAAAGGGCAAAGGCAGCCCTGAAAGATCGCGGAAGAATGGAAATGCAACCTGGAATATGACCAAGGCCACAATTCCCGCAATCACATTAACAATGAACGATTCCGACAAGAATTGTAACACGAGTTGCAGTTTTAGAGATCCCATCACTTTACGGATCCCAACTTCGCGCGCGCGTTCAACCGCCCTGGCAGTAGACAGGTTAATATAATTTACCCAGGCAATGGTGATAATAAATAATGCAATAATCGTCAAATAATAGACCGCTTGCGCATTGCCAGTAGCTTCAGGTTCGTATGAATTTGTTGAATAAAGATGGATATGTTTTATCGGTTCTGCTACGAAACGCTCCTGTGGTATTACGTCCTTCAGTTCGTTGGTCGATAATGCCGTCAACTTTTTGTTGAAAGCTTCAACGTTCGTTCCATTGGCCATGAGCAAATAGGTGAACTCATTGTTGTTATGCCACTGGTCATCGGGATACCATGGCTTCAATGTCGCGAATGAAAGCCGGGAAAGGAGGAATGAAAACTTCAGGTGTGTGTTTGCAGGAACATCGGAAATGACTGCTTTTATCCGGTAGAGATGCTTATCGATTTCCATCGATTCGTCAATGATATTAGTGCGACCGAAATACTTTTTCGCCATGGACTCTGACAACACTACTTCGAATGGAGCAACTAAAGCTTTCCTCAAGTCTCCGCTCACGCTGTGATAGGTAAATACATTAAATACAGAATGATCTGCCCAGTATAAACCAGACTCTAAAAAATTCTTGTTGTCCGCCTTTACGCTAGTAAACCCTTCAAGACCATACATCCTCGCATAGTCAACGACCTCCGGCATTTTTTCCTTCAGCAGTGGGCCAAGCGGTGCATAAGTTTCACAATCTGTCATCACGTATTCTGAACCCTTATAGAATTGCGTTGTGACACGAAAAATATTATTGGCGTTCTGATGAAAATCTTCATAGCTGCGTTCAAAGCGCACATACTGGATGATGAATAAAAAAGCAGCCATCCCGATGGACAGACCAAGGATGTTGATGCAGGAGAAAATCCTATTCTTTAATAAGTTCCGATAGGCAATGCGGACGTTGGTAATTAACATCATTGAAAGATTTGTTTCCCACTTGGCGAATATAATGCCATAATGAAATGCAGCTAATATATTTGCCTTTGAAAGGGCTCGATGTTCGTTAATGACCCTTTGCGTTCGGATGCGGTCGCATGGATACAACTGATTTCCTTATTTTTTGGCAATGCCTTCGGCCCGGACTGCAAATACACCGCTTTTATCAAAGCATGACGAAAAGCAATTTTTCCATTGGGAAAAAGTAACTTGTCATTTATTCAATCACATTAATTTCCACCGCTCCATTCTCCCCTTTTTCTCCGTACTTCGTTATCGCTTCCCGATTGTTCAGCTGCTTCAACCGATACTGGTGTTGCGAAAGTTTTATTGTTGAGTCGAGTTTCACAGGGCTTTCATCGATAATCAGCAGATACACTTTGCCGAGGAATGTAACGGAGCCACTGCTTACGAAGTTATTTTTACCGACGTCCACCATTACTTTTCCCTTGAAATAAAGTTCATGATTCTCGGCAGACCAGTATAAGCTCGTGGCGT
>CBQWHS010000119.1:0-8955 GCA_967728665.1 uncultured Chryseosolibacter sp.
CCCTGCTAATGAAGGCGTTGATCAAAGGGAAAGAAAGAAGTTACCTGATCATGGAATTGCCTGCCTATCGCATTCCCAAATGGTCAAACGTAGGCCTCACAATCATAGAGAAAACAAAAGCGTTTGTTCTTGAAGCCGGCAAAGTTATTCTTGCCATTTCGATTGTGCTGTGGGTGCTTGCAAGTTATGGACCTGGAGACAAGGTCGAAAAAGCGGAGCAATATGTACTCGCCAAGGTTGAAAATCAACGGCTCACAGAGCAGGGACTTGCAGACCGAGTTGCGGCATTTAAACTGGAGCATTCTTATGCTGGCATAATTGGAAAAGGCATAGAGCCTGTGATCAGACCACTCGGATACGATTGGAAAATTGGCATTGCGTTAATCACTTCATTCGCTGCGCGGGAAGTATTTGTAGGAACTATTGCTACTATTTATAGCATTGGCAGTGTCGATGTTGGTGATGATGCAACAATCAAGACCCGGTTGCGACAGGAGATCAATCCGGAAACCGGAGGCCCTCGATTTACGCCTGCAGTTGGCTTCTCCTTGCTGATATTTTATACGTTCGCCATGCAGTGTATGAGCACGATAGCTGTAGTGTATCGCGAAACAAAAGGGTGGAAATGGCCCGCGATTCAATTGGCATACATGACCGCCCTCGCATATCTCTCGGCACTGCTGGTCTATCAGGTTTTATCTTAAAATTTTCTGTATTCCGATTCTCTACATTCATTTAATTGGCGCTGGTAATTATCTTAGCAGCTTCCTAAATACATTATTAATGATTCGATTATTCATTTGTTTCATCACGACAGTAATTCTGGTATCGTCCTGCAGCGAAGAGAAAGCTTCAATCAATAAATTTTCCGATCCCAATCTCGTTAAGATCGCCGATCTCCAGGACAAGAGAAAGACGGATAGTCTTATCACTTTTCTTACGAATGAAAATTCTCTCTATCGCAAAGAAGCCGCGTTGGCATTCGGCTCCATCCAGGATTCTTCTGTTGTTGATATGATTGCAAAATTGCTTACTGATAGTGACACCGCTGTTCGCAAGGCAGCCGCATTCGCATTGGGACAAACAAAATCAAGAAAAAGTGAAAGTGCCCTAGAAAACGCCATTGCAAATGAAAAGGATTCTGATGTGGCGAACGAACTGATCGAGAACTATGGAAGAGCAACACGCAAATGGAAGGCTGTGGGTGACCTTCAAAATACCGATCAAAATTCAGGACGCGCCTGGTCATTGTATCGCGCCGGGCTTAACAATGCCGTTGATGAAACCGGAAACAAATTCGCAGCCTCTCTTATCGCGAAAAGCGAAAGTGAAAAAACTCGCCTTGGCGCTGCACATTATTTTGCACGGAGTGGAAAAAATTACAATAAGTATTTATCCCAAATTTCGAATGCCGCCATTGAGGACGCTTCTGCGGATGTGAGGATGGCCGCAACCTATGCGCTTCGAAAAATTCAGACTGATTCATCATTCATGGTGATTGAAACGGTTTTGAAAAATGACGCGGACTACCGAGTGAAGGTAAATGCAGTACGTGCTTTACAATCTTTTCCTTTTGAAAAAACAAAGGACTATTTGCTCAGGGCGCTGAACGATAAAAATGTCAATGTTGGAATTGCAGCATCTGAAGTAATCCGGTCAACCATCACGAAAGATTTTTGGATCGATCTGGCGAATCGTGTTACAGACATGCGCAATTGGAGAATACAAGCAAATATTTATGATGCGATTTTAAAAGTCAACGACAACAAATCCGTATTGGACGAATTAAAATCAGTTTACAACAACTCGAAAAATCCTTACCAGAAGGCCGCATTGCTCAATGCGTTGCAATCAAATGTTTCCTATGCTGATTTTGTAGCTAATGAATTATTCAAGGCGGATACGCCAGTAGTTCGATTGAATGCGGCTGCTGCGATCGTATCCATCAATCAAAATCCAAAGTTCAAGGCGAGCGACAAACAACGCTTTGCCGAAATCTATAAAAAGGGAATTGAAACTGGCGATGTTGGTTTGATCAGCGTTTTTGCAGCTGCACTTGGTGATTCCGCACTTGGATACAAATCTGTATTTAAAGACTTCACATTTTTACAAGCAGCTAAACAAAACTTATCGCTGCCGCGTGATAATGAAATTCTCCAGTCTCTTGAGCAAGCCATTGCTCATTTTGAAGGGAAAAAATTCATAAACAATGTAAGGAATGAATTCAATCATCCGATCGATTGGTCGCTGGTGAAAGCGATTCCTTCTGATCAGACTGTTATCATTAAGACTTCAAAAGGAAATATTACAATAAGATTACTGGTAAATGAAGCTCCTGGTTCTGTTGCAAACTTCGTGTCACTGGCGAAAGACAATTATTTTGATAATAAATTTTTTCATCGTGTTGTTCCGAATTTTGTGATTCAAGGCGGTTGTAATCGGGGTGATGGTTTGGGAAGCGAAGATTATTCAATTCGCTCGGAATTTTCTGAACGACACTACACCACCGGAAGTGTCGGGATGGCTTCCGCAGGTAAAGACACGGAAGGCACACAATGGTTTATTACACATTCCCCCACTCCACATCTTGACGGTCGCTACAGCATTTTTGCTGTAGTCGAAAAAGGAATTGAAGCTGTTCACCAAATCGAAGTAGGTGACCAGATCACGGATATTGAAGTTGTAAATCCTAAACCGAGACAATAACGCGTGGACACCTTATTTCAACAAGATTTTAAACTTGGAGTATTAGGTGGTGGCCAGCTTGGCCGAATGCTCATTCAATCTGGAATTGATTTTAATATTCAATTTTCAATTCTTGACCCTGACAAAAACGCTCCTTGTTCTACGTTGGCTGAATTCCACCATGGGAAATTAACGGATTATGAAACTGTTTTAAAGTTTGGGTCAACGTGCGATATCATTACAATTGAAATTGAAAACGTAAACATTGAGGCACTGAAAGAGCTTCAACGGAGAGGGAAAAAAGTTTTTCCTCAACCGGAAGTAATCGAATTAATTCAGGATAAGCGAAAGCAGAAACAATTCTATCAAGACAACAACATTCCAACTGCAGATTTTATTCTCACTCAGAATGCTGCCGAAGTTGCCGCGCTCCAACATTTTCTTCCGGCAGTGAACAAGCTGGGCAAAGAAGGCTATGATGGACGTGGTGTTCAAATTTTGAGGACGGAATCAGATCTGTCTAAAGCATTCGACAAGCCTGGTTTGGTCGAAAAATTAATCGACTTCAAAAAAGAAATATCCGTGATTGTTGCACGGAATGAAAAGGGTGAGATAAAATCTTTTCCAGTTGTTGAGATGGTATTTCATCCGATCCATAATTTGGTTGAGTATCTTTTTTCGCCCGCCGAGCTTTCCCCTGCGGTGGCAAACAAGGCCGAACAAATTGCTTCATCAATTATTCAAAAATTGAACATGGTTGGAATTCTTGCGGTGGAAATGTTTGTAACCAAAGCGGATGAAGTATTAGTCAATGAAATTGCACCGCGGCCACACAACAGCGGTCATCAGACTATTGAGGCAAATGTAACATCGCAATACGAACAACATCTCCGCTCGATCCTTAATCTTCCGCTCGGAAACACGGACACCATTTCGCCAAGTGCAATGGTAAATTTATTGGGTGAAGATGGTTACGAAGGCCCGGCAAAGTATGCGGGATTTCACGAGGCAATGAAAACGCCAGGGGTACATGTTCATTTATACGGAAAGCAAATAACCAAACCGTTCCGGAAGATGGGACACGTCACCATCATGGACAACGACATTGAAAGTTTAAAAAAGAAAGCCAACTTCGTAAAGAATACACTTAAAATAATTGCATAGCTATGAGCACACCACTTGTCGGCATTATCATGGGAAGCCAGTCTGATCTGAAAGTAATGAAAGAGGCAGCCGAATTTCTTGATGAATTTAATGTACCGTATGAACTCACTGTGGTGTCAGCACATCGCACACCGATGCGAATGGTGGAGTATGCACAAACTGCACGAGGCCGAGGATTAAAAGTTATCATCGCGGGTGCTGGAGGTGCAGCACATTTACCCGGAATGGTCGCGTCAATAACCTCCCTTCCGGTTATCGGTGTGCCCGTAAAGTCAAGCAATTCAATAGATGGATGGGATTCCGTTCTTTCAATTCTTCAGATGCCTGCAGGAGTTCCTGTGGCGACAGTAGCATTGAACGGAGCAAAAAATGCCGGAATTCTTGCGGTACAAATTCTTTCAGTGCGAGATGAGGCGCTTGCAAAGAGTTTGGACAATTTCAAAAAGGATTTGGGTGAAAAAGTGCTGGAAAACGCCAAAAAAATAGATTTAAGCGGCTGGCGAGCAGCTTTACAATAGCCGGGTTTTATGATTGGGGTAAATGTTTTAACTTAATAGCCCCGTTATCTAAACCAATTATGAATCCAAGCGAAAAAGGCTGGCTCAAGGATTATTTAGATTTCCGAAAAGACCTTCTTATCAATATTTCAAATGATAGGGTCCGGAAAGGTTCACACCCTGAGCAAAGTCTATATAGAATAATCCAACCCACTGGGTTGATGTATGGTCAATCGGTTGCGCCTTTGGATCATCCAAATAAAGGCGCGTGGGGCGAGAAGGATAAAATGAAAATCCTTTTAGCTGAAAGTCTCATCAGCAGTTCGCTGCTTTTCCATGAAAAAACAGTTAAGTCCCCCGATGAAATTTCCGATGCCATTGTAAAGACACTCGAAAACATCGGAAATTTTTATAACAATATTTTTCCCGAGATCTCAACGCCATCGAAAACACTGTTTGGCAAAAAGAAAACTCCGATTGAGGTGGCGGAAAAAATTCTCGATAAAAGAATTGAACGTAGTTCAGATTTTGAAGGAAATTTCTGGACCTCATTCTTTCACAACAGTTTGCTATTCCTTGATGTTTTCATTTTTGGACAATGGATTCATACAAATGCAGATAAGATTGTAGCCGACTTCTTTCGGTATGAGCGGGAAGAGCTAAGGTTCTCGGTAGTGAAAGTGATGGCCGCTGCATCTCATGCAAACAAAGACGTTGCCTATGAGGAGAAAAAACTCCTTGACTTCTTTTTGCATAGCACGGACCTCTCAGCTGAAAAACGAAAAGAGGCCGTGAAGATTTTTGAAAAGGGTGTTTTGGTTGAAGAGATCAATTTACCATCGGAAAACTCCTGGATATTGAAAAAGTTCTTCCTTGAGATGGCCATTCTTACAATCTGGGCCGATAAAAAAGTTGAACAGAGTGAGCTCGATTTTCTAAAACGTTTTTGCACTCACGTTGGATTCAGCGAGGAAGATCTTGAGAACAGCCTCATCGCCATTGAAGGTTTTGTTTTGGAATATTGGGAACAACTTGACTACCTGCAAAACAAGCAGGACTACAACCAGGTGAGCGAGCAGTTCATCAAGCGTGTTGCTAGGATTGCAGACAGAAACAAAGGAAGGCTGCTGAAGGAGTTGCAAGAAAGCGAGGATGTGATGAATCTTCTTCGAAAAGCGAAATCAAATGAATTGACGTTGGAAGAAAAGGAGAAGATGAGAAAAGATTTGATTCAAATATTAAAATCCATTCCGACTTTCGTAATTATTTCATTACCACAAAAGTTCTTAACGCTTCCGATTTTACTAAAGATCTTACCAAAGAATTTGTTTACCGACGGGATGCACCCAAATTAACTCTCCTCAGCAACCTCTTCGTTTTTCCGAGGTATCAGCACTGAGAAGATTATAGAGAGTGTTAGCGTAGCGATGATCACTGTAAACGACAAGTACACGCTGACATCAATGTGCCAAATCTCCAGCAACATTTTCGCTCCGATAAAAAACAGAATAATAGAAAGGCCTTTTTGAAGGAGGTAAAATTTGTCAATAATGCCGGCAAGTAAAAAGAACATTGCCCGCAAGCCCATTACAGCAAAAATGTTGGAAGTGTAAATCAGGAACTCGTTCGTTGTGATTGCAAATGCAGCTGGAATTGAGTCCACAGCGAAAATCAAATCGGTGGTTTCAATCAACACAATTACAAGGAACAACGGAGTGAATAACAATTTGCCGCCTTCGCGAACCGCAAATTTTCCGCCATCATCGCCTGCGCTCATGGGGAGATATTTCTTACAAAGCTTAAGGATTGGATTTTTCTCAGGCTCAATTTTCTCATCACCATCTTCAAAGTAAATGCGAATACCAGAGTAAATCAGGAACACTCCGAAAATGTAAAGTATCCATTGAAATTTATGGATCAACAATGCTCCCACGAAAATGAAAATGGCGCGGAACACGATGGCTCCAATGATTCCCCAGAAGAGTACACGGTGATAGTAATCTTCGTTCACTTTGAAATATTTCAGAATGAGTAATATGACGAAGATGTTGTCTACCGAAAGAGCATACTCAGTCAAGTAGCATGAGAAATATTGAATTGCTGCTTCTGCACCACTGGTAGCTTCCGACCCCCCTTCATCATAAAGATAAATGAAGAGGCCGAACATGGTTGAAACGCAAACCCAGAAGATCGACTGGTAGAGTGCAGACTTTGTCGAAATTCTGTGAGCCTGCTTATTAAACAGGCCAAGGTCTAAAACGAGAAATATTGCAATTATCAGAGCAAAAATTCCGAAGAGGATAGTTTCCCGTCCTCCGTTGCTGAACAGCGCGAGTATGTTGTAGAGTGCTAGCAAAAAGTCAAAGGTTTTCGATCAAAGGGCCAACAATTGGTTAAAAAGCTGAAAGCAGGCTTCCGTTAACTTTCAAAACTACAAATATATTTCAATCCCAAAAACATACGTGGTGCTTTTATATAGCCGACGGATGAAATGTGGGGAGAATAAGATTAAAATCAAACGACAGAGCAATTTAATGACTCAAAATCTATTTAAAAGAGGAAATTCTTACCTGGGGAAACATTATTTGGGTAACCAATTTGTTACTGCAATTGAAGCTTTAGCAGATTGCTGTAAATACCATTGTTCAACCTTGTAAGTTCGGAGTGCGATCCCATTTCTGCCAGTTTGCCTTGTTGGATAACGAAAATTCTATCGACTTTTTTAATCGTGCTTAATCGATGAGCAATGATAATTGTTGTGCGGCCTTCCATAAGTTTCTCCAGCGCTTCCTGAACCAAAACCTCCGAGTGTGCATCCAATGAACTGGTGGCTTCATCCAGGATAAGAATAGCAGGGTCTTTAAGAATTGCACGGGCAATCGCTACCCGCTGCCGCTGACCTCCCGACAATTTTACACCACGTTCGCCTACAACGGTGTCAAACTTTTCAGGAAAACTTTCAATGAAGTCAAGTGCGTTCGCTTTGCGTGCAGCTTCGCGAACCTCATCATCAGATGCGGCTGGATTTCCATATCGAATGTTTTCCATAATGCTGCCACCAAATAGAATTGCTTCCTGTGGAACAACACCAAAATTTTTGCGATAAGCTGAAAGATCAAAGTCACTAATGGCATGATCATCAACCAAAATTTTTCCGTGCTGCAACGGATAAAATCTCATCATCAGATTGATTATCGTAGACTTGCCTGAACCGCTCTGTCCTACAAGAGCAACTTTTTCTCCTGCTGCAATTGAGAAGTTAAGGTTTTCGAGAACCTGAAAATCTTTTCGGCTTGGGTAAGAAAATGAAACGTTATTGAATTCGATGGAACCTTCAACGTTTAATTTCTCCTGACTCGCAGAAGACTCATCTTTTTGTTCTAAAATTTCTAATACTCTTTCCGATGCACCAATTGATCTCTGCAGCTGCGTATAAATGTCTCCCAATCCGGCAATGGAAAAGCCAATGAAAGAAGTATAAAACACAAAGGAAAAAAGCTCTCCAACAGAGATCGCATTCGACTGCACAAGACTTGCGCCATACCAACCAACGGCAACAATTCCTCCGAAGAGCGCAAAGATGATGAATGAAATAAATAGTCCGCGATAGCGCGCAGATTGAATCGCAACGTTTACAACTTCTTTCAGACTTTTTGTGTAGCGATTGAGCTCAAACAGTTCGTTGGTAAACGCTTTAACAATGAAAATTGACTGTAATGATTCCTCAACAACAACGTTGGCTTCGGCAAGTTTATCTTGTGTTTTCCTGGAAAGTTTCCGTATATATTTTCCAAAAACTAAAGCAGAGATTACGAGCACCGGAAATGTCAACAACATGAAGCCCGTCAATGTTGGCGCCAGATAAAAAATAAATCCAATACCAAATATCAACGTGATCAATTGTCTGAATAACTCAGCCAATGTAAAACTGAAAGTATCCTGCAATGTGCCAACATCAGCGGTGATACGGCTCATCAATTCGCCCACTCTTCTACTGTCAAAAAAAGTCATCGGCAGCCAGACGATTTTTTGATAAACCGATTTTCGCACGTCCGCCATTCCACGCTCACTGACTATCGAGAATGTGTAAACGCGTATGAATGAAAATATGCTTTGAATGAAGAGAATGAGAATGAGAACAAGCGTCACTTGGTTAATACTCGAAAAATATTTTCCCTTGCCAGACGCAACGTCCAATAATTCTCCGGACAACCGTGGAAATGCGAGCAATGTGATGCTTGAGAGGGCCAGGGAAATCATTCCCAGAATGAAGAGTCCTTTGTAAGGCGCCATGAATCTGAATACCCCCGCGAGATATCTTAAGTTTGCCTTACTCAGATTCCTTCGCTCCTCTTTCTTCAGTGGCTCACTGCCTCCATGTCGCTTTGCCATATCTCTCTTAAAGTTTCATTTTGATTTTGCCCTCCACGGAAAATCGCACAGAATCGCTCAACACCATCTTCTGGACTCCATCAATAGAGTAGGAAATGAGTACATTTTTATTTTTGATTTGCTGAAATTCCAGCAAAAGATTTCGGGAACTTGAGTACAACACATTGTGCTCAGAATAAACCGCTTCAATTTTTCGAGGCTCGGTCGCTGATTTATC
>CBQWHS010000120.1:0-8943 GCA_967728665.1 uncultured Chryseosolibacter sp.
ACCTACCTGGGCGATGGCACTGAAGTAATAGACCTTCAAGGCAAAATCATGACTCCTGGATTTATTGAAGGGCATGGCCACCTCATGGGCGTTGGCTACAAAGAGTTACAATTAGATTTGCTCAATATTAAAAGTTATGAGGAGATGGTGGAGAAGGTGAAAGAGGCAGTTTCGAAAGCTCAACCCGGACAATGGATTCTCGGTAGAGGCTGGCATCAAGACAAATGGGATTCAAAGCCTGATAAAATGGTGCGCGGATTTCAAACACATGAATTGCTAAGCAAAGTTTCTCCTGACAATCCTGTGCTGCTTGAACATGCCAGTGGCCACCTCGCCATTGCGAATGCAAAAGCGATGGAGATCGCCGGAGTCAATCCGCTATCCGTTGAGAAGATTCAACAAAATGTGAATCAGCAAGGAGGTGAAGTCATTCTAGATAAGCTTGGAAATCCTACAGGCATATTTAATGAGAATGCCATGACCTTAATCTCAAAACATATTCCGCCGGACAATGCTGAAAGCGATTCGCTGGCGCTCGAACTCGCCATGCAGGCTTGCCTTCGAAACGGACTCACTGGTTTTCATGACGCCGGTGCCGAAGGAAAGCGTTTGGAGTTATTTGAAAAATTCAGAAAGCAAAAAAAACTGACAGTGAGGCTGTATGTTATGGTGACGGGTTGGGATCGCAAGCTTGTGTATGAGCGTTTAAAACAAGGACCTGAAATTGATCCCGAGAATTTTCTGACGATACGGTCTATCAAACTGAATTGTGATGGTGCTCTGGGATCGCGTGGAGCTTGGTTGCTGGAACCATATTCAGATAGGAAAGATTTTTATGGAATGGCAACGCTTCCAATGGACACGGTTTTAAAAACTTCGCGTGAAGCCATTAAAGCCGGATTTCAGGTATGTTCTCATGCAATCGGAGATCGCGCAAATAGAGAAGTCTTGGATAGATATGAAATTGCGTTCAAAGAAAACCCGGAGAAATCAAAGGACCACCGTTTTCGAATTGAACACGCGCAACACATTGATCCAAGTGACTTGCCGCGATTCGCTCAACTCGGTGTTATTCCCGCTATGCAAGCCATTCACATGTCATCAGACAGACCGTGGGCCATCGATCGACTTGGCGAGAAGAGAATCAAAGAAGGAGCGTACATGTGGCAGACGTTATTGAAATCGGGGGTTAAAATTGTGAACGGAACAGATGCTCCCGTTGAGCCGTTAAATCCAATCCCTTGCTTTTATGCTTCCGTCACCCGAAAGACTTTGAAAGGTGAACCTGAAGGTGGATATGAACCGGAAGAAAGAATGACGCGACAACAAGCGCTGAAATCTTACACCATAGATGCCGCGTTTGGTGCGTTTGAAGAAGGAGTGAAAGGGAGTATTGAAGCCGGGAAGCTTGCCGACTTTACAATTTTTACGAAAGATCTGATGGAAATTTCCGAACGGGAGATCCTCAGCACTGAGGTCGCCATGACAATTGTTGGTGGAAAGGTTCTTTATCGAAAATGAAAACAGGACCTGTTATAAATAAAAATGGCTGTCGTGTCCGACAGCCAGTGGGTTTATTTATCCCGAAATTTATTTGAGAAATTTATCTGCTTTTTTCTTGATCATCTCACGATCCGCAGTGATGGAAGGATCACTGTAAACATGCTGGGAGATTTCGGCAACAACCGCCTTCTTATATCCAAGCTTCTCGGCTATTTGCTCGCAAAAAACAATTTCACTTCTGAAAACTTGTCCATCCATTTTCATCAATTGAATGAGATAATATAAATGTGTGAACTTTTCATCGCTTGTGAGGTTTGCAAGGCCGGTGATAGGTTTTGGATTTTTCATCATCTGATTAATTTCATCAGTTGAAATTCCATTAGCCTTTCCAATCATGTGTATCAGTTTCGCTTCCTTCTCCGCCACATTATTGTCACTGGCAGCCAGGTTGATGAGAACGTTAAGTTCCGCTTTCTTGTCAAGAGTCATAAATAAGCGTTGTTGGTTTGTAGAGCAAAGGTTTTAAAATAAGATTTGAAAATTAGTGAAAAAAACGATGTTTTAGTACATAGCGAAAAAAAATCTCCTCATGCAACCCTTATCTTTACTCCTTGTCTTTAGGACAAATTAATGAACATGAGAAGGCTTTTAATCATAATTGCGGTTTGTTTCAGCTTCGCTGGACAAGCCCAAAATACCGAAACCAGAAATATTGGCCCGTTTTCGGGGGTGAAAGTTGCTGAAGGAGTTGACGTTTACCTGAAAAAAGGGGATAAAGAGAGTGTGAAAGTTGAAGTCACCGGAACTAGCGCGGATAACGTTCTCACCGAGGTTTCAGGTTCGTATCTCAAAATTCATATGCGTGATGGCAGTTATAAGCATGTTGATGCTAAGGTTTATGTCACTTACGTCAAGATTGAAAAGTTATCAGCGAGTTCAGCAGGAAGTATTTTTTCTGACGGTGTGCTCAAATCTGACAATGTTGAAATTACGGCCTCAAGTGCCGGGAGCGTTGAGCTGAGCATTGACGCGAATCGTGTTGAAGTAAGTTCAGCAAGTGCTGCTGAAGTTGAATTAACAGGGAAGTGCAAGTCGGCCTTGTTTGATGCAGCCAGCGCTGGTGAAATTGACGCCTACAATCTCACCGCCGAGAGCGTAGAAGTTGAAGCTGCGAGTGCAGGGTCAGTGAAAGTAAATGTCACAAAAAGCCTTGAAGCAAAGGCGAGTACCGGAGGGAGCGTTCGCTATCGTGGAAATCCTGATCGCAACAACACATCCTCGACAACTGGCGGATCTGTTAAAAAGTCAAGTTAATAATATAGACTAAGAGATCCTTGATATAAGAACCCCGTCTGGTAGCTGCCGGCACGGGGTTTTTCGTTTTATCTTTACGTATGTCTTCAGTCTTATTTACCGGAACGAAATCATTTTGGTCAATTCTGTTAATTGTATTCCTTCGATACTTAATTCTCGCAGCATTTGCGTTTCTTATTTTTTACGTTCTAAAAAAAGAGTCGTGGCGGTTTAAACGCATTCAACAAAATTTCCTTTGCGGAAAGACTACTTTAGAGAGGTGGCCTACTCTGTAATCACCGCCGTGATCTTTGCCATAGTTGGCTATGTGATTTTCGGAACGCCAATAGTAAAGTATACGAAGGTGTATTTAAGTATCGAACAATACGGGGTCGCCTATTTCTGGTTTAGTATTTTTTTGATGATTGTATTCCACGATACTTATTTTTATTGGACACACTGGCTCATGCATCGTAAAAGTGTCTATCGATTTGTTCATAAGACACATCATTTATCAACGAATCCTTCACCATGGGCGGCAATGTCATTCCATCCGCTTGAAGCTTTTGTTAGTGCATTAGTAGTGGTGTTCATAGTATTTCTTTTTCCTTTCCATCCACTGGCGTTGGGAGTGTTTCTATTATTTATGATGGTCTACAATGTTTATGGACACCTTGGATATGAATTATATCCGAAAGGTTTTTCAAAAAGTCGCGTTGGAAAATGGATCAACACTTCTGTCAATCACAACATGCACCATCAAACCTTCAACGGCAATTACGGTTTGTATTTTTTGTTTTGGGATCGAATAATGGGAACCATGCAAGAGAATTACGATGACAAATTTGAAGAGGTGAAATCACGTCTGTGATTCAAAAGCGAATCCCTGGGTATTGCGAAATTCAAACGGTACCTAATCACAATTTTTAAAGAGGAATAGACGCGCAAATGCCCAAAGTTTGCACTTTTTGACGCCCGTTTTATCAAAAATTCATGGGTCGTTAATCTATATCCTCATAAATTAACCCTCTGCAAACGTATTCTTAATTATTTTTTCATTCGACAGGGTAAAATATACCCATTCAAGCGAAAAATCGCATATTTTTGGTTCCGTTCACTAAACACCAATCACCAACACTATGGCGCAATTACGATTCGAAGCTCTGAAAAAACTGAGCGAACGCCCACGGGTTTCCGTTGATCTTCCAGCACCATTCGTCTCCAAACTGTTTGGAGAAAACGTTTATGGTATTGAGCAGATGCGCGCAACCCTGGCTTCTGCTGTTTTCAAAAAAGTAAGTCAGGCAATTAAGAACCATGAAAAAATTGATGAAACAACTGCAGATGCGGTTGCTTCAGCTGCAAAATCATGGGCGATGGCAAAAGGTGCCACGCACTTTACACACTGGTTTCAACCAATGACAGGTGGAACTGCAGAAAAACATGATTCATTCTTCGATGCCCTTGCGGGGATTGAAAGATTTAAAGGAAGCGAGCTTGTTCAACAAGAGCCGGATGCTTCTTCGTTTCCAAGTGGAGGTATCCGAAGCACATTTGAAGCTCGTGGATATACAGCATGGGATCCAACATCGCCAATGTTTCTCTATGGAAAAACATTATCGATTCCAACCATCTTCGTTTCATACACTGGTGAAACGCTTGACACAAAAGCTCCATTATTAAAAGCATTGAAAGCTGTTGACATCGCGGCAACGCAAGTTTGTCAATTGTTCGATAAAGACATTCAGCACGTTGTAGCATCACTCGGACCTGAACAAGAATATTTTGTTGTTGACAAAGCGCTGTTTCAGGCAAGGCCTGACCTCGTGATGGCTGGCAAGACTGTATTTGGTCACGCACCTGCACGTGGTCAGCAAATGGAAGATCACTATTTTGGATCTATCCCTGGCCGCGTTTATGATTTCATGAAGGATTTTGAAATTGAAGCATGGAAACTTGGTATCCCTGTTCGCACACGTCACAACGAAGTTGCGCCAAGTCAATTTGAAGTTGCGCCTTTGTTTGAAGAGGTGAACGTTGCCAATGATCACAACCAGTTGATGATGGATGTGATGGGTCGCGTTGCAGAGAAACATAATTTGAAAGTGTTGTTCCATGAAAAACCATTCGCTGGTTTGAATGGTACCGGTAAGCATAATAACTGGTCTTTGATTACAGATACTGGCGTGAACCTTTACGCACCAACCAGTAGCGCTCGTGATAACCTCATGTTTTTAACATTCTTTATCACCACAATCAAAGCTGTACATGAATATTCAGATTTGCTACGTGCAAGTATTGCCACGCAAGCGAATGACTTCCGTTTGGGAGCAAATGAAGCACCTCCGGCGATTATGTCAGTGTTCATCGGATCGCAAATGACAGCGGTGTTGGACGAACTAGAGAAGAAAGGAAACGTGAAGATCGAGAAGGGTGACAACATGTATATGAAGTTAGGTATTGATCAGATTCCGGAAATTATCCTGGATGCAACTGATCGTAACCGTACTTCACCATTTGCCTTTACAGGGAATAAGTTTGAGTTCCGCGCTGTAGGTGGTAGCGACAACTGTGCTGTTGCAATGACAGCCTTGAATACAATTGTTGCTGAACAACTTGTTCAATTCAATGCTGCGGTGAACAAGGAAATCGAGAAAGGTGAAGAGAAGCGTATCGCGATCGTTACGGTGTTGCGTCAATATATTAAGGAATCTAAAAATATTCGCTTTGAAGGTGACGGTTATTCCGAAGAGTGGGTTCAGGAAGCTGCAAAGCGCGGACTTGGGAACGTGAAGAATACGCCACGCGCCCTCGATTTCTACACTACAAAGAAAGCGCTCGATCTTTTCGAAAAACACGAAGTAATGTCGCACAAAGAATCAGAAGCACGCACTGAAATTCGTTTGGAAGCTTACATTAAGAAAGTTCAAATCGAAGCGCGTGTTATGGGCGATCTTGCAATGAACCACATTATTCCGACAGCCATTGCTTACCAGAATAAATTGATCACGAACGCCAATGGATTACAAGGACTAGGCATCGACAATAAAGCTGTTATTCAGACGATCAAGGAAATTTCCGGTCACATCGATAGCATCAAGAATGGTGTACGTGAGATGGTTGAAGAACGTAAACGAATTAATAAAATTACGGATTCACACAAGCGTGCGATTGCTTACTGCGATGATATCAAGGAAAAGTATTTTGACACCATCCGTGATGCAGTTGATAAGCTCGAATTGCTTGTGGACGATGAAGATTGGCCATTGGTAAAATACAGGGAGCTCTTGTTCCTGCGCTAAGATTTTTTTTATTAACCTAAATCTGTGAACTCAAGCGGACCTTTTTGGCCCGCTTTTGTTTTTTTTAAGCGGTTAGGTTTCAGATCTGGATGATTTTAATTTCGTAGTGAAAGATTATGGCTTTAAAACATCTATTTGCCGTACTGTGCTTGGTAGCGGCAGTCGCTTCCGCACAAAAGAAAGATCAGGCGAAGATCAATCAGCTGGTTGACGAACGCGAGATTCAAGCTCACCTTAGTTTTTTAGCTTCCGATGAAATGAGAGGAAGAGATGCAGGAAGTCCGGAAATTGATATTGCTTCAAATTATATCCGATCAATTTTTAAAATTAACGGATTGAATCCAGCTCCCGGGTTGCCCGATTATTTTCAACCGGTAATTCAATACAAGATCAACCCTACAAAAAATGCCGCGGTCACTATAGAAGATCAACGTTATGTGTCTCGCGAGAATATGTTGCTGTTAAATGGAGATTCGAGTGAATGGAAAGGTGACATCGTTTATGCAGGTTATGGTTCGGAGCATGAGCTTGGAAAAATTGATTTCAAGGGAAAAATTGTTCTCGCTATTGCAGGTGCTCGAGAAGCCGAGACCCTTGGTAAAGTGTTGGCAGCGAGCCGTGAAAAATATTGGAAAATAGTTGCCGGTGGAGGAAAGGGGTTAATAGAAATTGCAACGTCAACACAAACGCCTTGGCCTGCAATGGCTAAATTTCTTACACAGCCAACGTGGGGAATTAGAAACCCAACAAATAATTTGCCGCACGCGTGGATAAAACCAACAGACCTTGCCAACGTAAAATTTTCTGAAGGACAAATTTTAAACGGATCGGTTAAAATTGAAGGAAGACGAACCCAAATTGTTCCAGGAAGAAATGTGATCGCAATGATTGAAGGCTCTGACCCAAAATTGAAAGACGAGTACATCATCGTCACCGCTCATTATGATCACATAGGCGTACAAAAAACGAAGGAAAATGTTGATTCCATTTTCAATGGCGCGAGAGACAACGCGATTGGTATAGTGGCACTGCTTGAGGTATCAAAGGTGCTTACTACAATAAAGCCGAAGCGGTCAGTGATACTTGCAGCCGTGACGAGCGAAGAGAAGGGTCGGTTAGGCAGTCAGTGGTACACAGAGCATCCTGTTGTGCCATTAAGCAAACATGTCTTGAGTATAAATTGCGATGGCGTTGGTTATAACGACAAATCAATAATCACGAGTATAAGCCTCGGAAGAACATCCACTGATGAAGCGATTGTTCGAGCCGCAAAGACTTTTGGACTAAATGTAGGCGGAGACCCCGATCCAAAAGAAAATTTTTTCGAGCGCTCCGATCAGGTTTCGTTTGCTACAAAAGGTGTTGTTGCAATAAAGCTACAGCCCGGTCTTGCGCGAATGGATGATGAGATAAAAAAATATTATCACCGTCAGGCAGATGAAGTATCGACGTTGGATTTTAACTATCTCACAAAATTTTATAAGACATTTGTTTACGCTGTTGATCTGCTTGCAAACGAATCGAAGCGTCCTTCATGGAAGAGCGGAGATAAATTTGAGGAGCTTTCGAAGCAATTGTATTTGAGTAAATAGAATTTGGCGTTGCTATTCGAGCCAATCCAAAAGATATACATTGCGACTTTCTTATTAATAGAATTAAACTATTACGGTTTTTTTAATATTTCCTACAAAATGTTCATCGAAGGATTATCTGAAATTGAAAAGAAAATAGTTGCCGGCGATTTGAAATCGGAAATCCTTACCTTATTTCAAATTGATAAAATCTTGCGTTAAACCCTTGTCAGATTTTTATTGCACAGCCTTGTCCAATTTGGCTTCCATTTTTAATATGGCTTCGCGGATCAATTCCGGATTCGACCATGGAACAAAATGATTCATGCCATCTTTGATCATATATTCTGTCGGCGCATTCACCAACATCTTTTTAGCAAACTCGACATTTTCATAGGGAACCAATTCATCTTTCGTTCCCTGAATTACAATAACAGGACATGTGATATTTTTCCAGTACGGCAGCATTTCTTGCAGCTCTGGTTTCAACTGATAAATTTCTTCATTAGATGCACGAAACGATTTTGGAAGAATCCAACTTAAGAATGGCGTGGCTAATGGCGCGCGAAACCAAGTCTCGTTCGGCTCAAGTTCTGGATCAATTGACCCCGCAACGATAATCAATCCATCGACCAACTCAGGGTATTCCATTGCCATTTTTGCAATGAGTGGCCCGCCCAGGGAATGGCCGACAAGAATAATAGGGCGGTTGGATTTATATTTTTCCAAAATCGGTTTCAGCGTAAGGGCTTGTTTCGTAAGTGAAGGCTCACCTACGCCAAAATTGGAATGCCCAAAACCAGGCCTATCTGTTGTGATTAGGTATGCGTGCTTGAGCAATGAAGAATCTGCGAGATAGTCAATGAAGGCACTCAATGATCCAGGCGAACCATGCACGAACAACACTGCCGGTTTTGTTTCATCTCCAGAAGTCACGTAATGAATTTCTTTGCCATCAATTTTATAATGTTGCTGCAAAGCTTGTACATTTTTCTCCTTAAAGAATTCGTCAACTTCCTTCGGGCTCATGCGAAAACTCGGAGCACAGGCATGCAACAACGCTACAAATGAAATAATGATTGCAATGATGACGCGGAAAAAAATCGTTCGCCACCGTCTGCTCATTTACTGCAGATTTAAGATTTTCTTATACTGAGGTTTATTGTGAAGAATTTCCACGGCTTTCTTTACTTCTTCATCATACTTGAAGCCTGTTTCGATTCCCCCCTTCTCCAAAAAATAACGCGAGACAATCTCTTCTTCTATAAGCATCC
>CBQWHS010000121.1:0-8890 GCA_967728665.1 uncultured Chryseosolibacter sp.
TCTTTGGCGAAGCAAAGAAAACGTAAGAAGATAACGACCTGCTGTCGTAGTTTGACAATCTTAATCAACACAGAAATACAAATGCATTTAACCGCAGAGGACAAGGAGGAAACGCGGAGAAAATGAAAGTGATCTGTGCCTCTTGCGACAAAATTTTTTAACCACAAAGAAAAATTGCAAAGAAGGCAATGAAAAATCTTTTTGTATTCTTCGCTTTAAAACCGTCTTTGTGTTTCCACTTTATTCCCGATCGACAAGAACAGAATTTGGTGACTGAAAAGATTTCTCTTTGGTCATATTCGGAATAACCATTTTGAAAATCGAACCTTCTCCAAGAGTCGACTGGATATTGATCGTTCCTTTTAACATGTCAATAGCCTCGCGCACTATATACAGACCCAGGCCGGCTCCGTCTTTCGATTCCGTAGCCCTGAAGAACATATCAAAAACTTTTGATTGCAATTTTTCATCGATTCCAATTCCGTTGTCGGTGAATTCGATCGTAGCGTGTTGCTCATTGCACTGGACTTTTATATGAATGAACTGTTTCGTCTTAGAGCGATCCGAGTACTTTATAGAATTTGAAATCAGGTTATTGAAAATGACCGATATTCGATAAGCATCTGAGAAGAAAGGAGTCGTTGCTTCAATCACAATTTTCTTTTCGATTCCCGCAAAGTCCGGCATGAATTGCATTTTCTGAAAGTTGTCTTCCACAATGTCTTTGAAATTGACGAGACTAACCTTCATCTCCTGTCTTGCATTCCTGGAATATTCAAGAATCTCTTTCAGCGTTTCATCAAGTTTCAAAATACTGTTCTCAATCATGTCATGATAGCGAACAAGATATTGGATATCTTTTTCATCTTTTGCCAATCTCACCAGGCCGAGCACAGACATTAAAGGAGCGCGCAGATTATGCGATACACTATAGACAAAGCTGTCAAGCTCCTTATTGATTTTAGACAGCTCTTCATTTCGGCGGGTTAATTCCAGCGCTGCTTTTCTCTTTGCAAGGTCTGCTTCTTTTTGCCTCAATACATTTTTTACTACACTTGGCAACTTTGGCAGGTTCGACTTTAACACATAATCATCCGCGCCAAGCTTCAACGCTTTCACCGCAAACTCATCCGAGACTGCGCCTGTTACCAGGATAAAAGGAATTCTGGGATTGTTTATTTTAGCAATAACCAAAGCCTCCGTCGAGTCAAAGAGCGGGAGCGCATGGTCTGAGAGGATGACGTCCGGTTTAAATACATCAAGGGCTTTGATGAACTCTTGTCGCTGAATTACTTGTAGCGATACCAGATTAAATCCGCCTTTTTGGAGCGTGTCGATGATGAAATCAAAATCTTCAACGTCATCTTCCAGGCACAGGACACGTAACGTACTTTCCATTTATATTTTCACTGTTTTCACAGGTTCCACTATATATACCGAAATTTTGGTTCCTATATATGATGGAAAAATAACGAGCGGCTTTAAGGCATTCAAAGAAAAAGCTGTGGAACAATTTGCACGATCGGCGAACAGCAGGTAATGATCTGTGGATGTAATATATTACCCTTAAAATAACGATTCGGCTACCGCATTTTGACAGCAATCCTAGCCTTCAACCGCCACGATTATCGTTATTCATGACGGATGTGAAACATGATAAGGATGATGAACTTGTTAAGAATGGGCGAACTTGTTGATGATGAAACACAAACTTGATTTTGTGTGAATGGATTTGAAGCGCTTTTTTTTATTTGATACGCCGTGTACTGTCCGAGAAATCGTAAAGAAAAAGCTGTTAAAAATCAGGGACAGATAAATGTCATTCGATATTCCGAAATAGAGGGGGAACTCAACTGATGAGCTTGACATCGTAATGATTGTGTGGCATATAATTCTGAAACTGCGTATCAATCTCGAATTGCATTACATTATTAATATTCTGAATGAAGATCAGTTTGCTTCTGCTTTCATCCAATAGCGCGACACCCTCCTCTGTTACATCCAGAACCCGCATGAATGATACCTGCCATAGTTCGCCGATCAGCCTGAGGCGAACACAGATATCAGGGCGGTATTGCTTAAGGCTTATTAACAATTGTTTGAGCTGCAATACGTCTACTTCGGTGGAGGTTTTGCCCATTAACATTTTATCTTTCCCGATTATTTAAATTTTCCTGCCTATAAAATTCGCATGCCAACTTTATCTTATATGATGTGTCGAACAGGCGTCTGTCAGACCCCGAAACCCAAAACCCAACCCCAAAACTCAAAACTCGAGACCCTAAACCCCAAACCCGTAACCCGAACCTGTCACCTAATCCGCTACACCCATTGAGGCAACGGTAAACAGCAATCCCTTGTACTGGTGATAAGTCCTCTTTCATTTTAAATAATCACCTCTATGAAAAATTTTATGCTCCTTATGCGAATTGGCGTCATGGTCTGCGCCAGTTTCATCATTTTATCGTGTGATGACGATTCGGGTCCGTTGCTCACCGGCGACTCTCAAACCTATGTGTTGAATCCGGTTTCAAATGCAAATATTGGAGGCACCGTTACGTTCGCAAAAAGAGATGATGGAAAAACATTGATTACCATCCTGCTAACAGAAAAGCAAGCTGGTGCAACTCATCCGGCACATATTCATGCAAACACAGCTGCTGAAGGCGGATCAATCGCGCTTGACCTTAGTTCCGTGACTGGCAGCACCGGCAAAAGCGAAACTGTTGTGAGCACATTGAATGATGGAACAATGGTCTCCTATGAAGATCTTATCAATTTTGATGGCTACGTGAACGTTCATGCAAGCCCCACTGATCTTGGAACACTGGTGGGCCAAGGCGATATCGGACAAAATGCATTAACAGGCGACACAAAGACTTATCCGCTAAATTCTGTTTCGAACAATGCGGTGAGTGGAACGGCAACATTTGCCAAACGTGCCAACGGTGAAACATTGGTTACGCTTGCGCTGATTGGAACAACTGCTGACGGAAATCATCCTGCTCACATCCATGCAAACGCTGCAGCTCAAGGTGGCGGGATTATGATCGACCTTATGAATGTGGCCGGAGCTACCGGAAAAAGTCAGACCAACGTAACCAAACTTAACAACGGCACAGCGATTACTTACGATGAGTTGTTGAATTATAATGGATACATCAACGTGCATTTAAGTCCAACAAGTTTATCGACACTCATCGCACAAGGCGACATCGGACAAAATGAACTTACTGGTACGAACAAAGTTTATACGTTAGCTCAATTGAACGCATCGGGTGTGAGTGGCACGGTAACTTTTGCAGAACGTAAAAGTGGATTCACCCTGATCTCTGTTAGCCTCACGGGTACAACGCCAGGCGCAACGCATCCATCCCACATTCATGCTAACAATGCAGCCACCGGTGGGCCAATTGTTCTTGATTTCACCAGCATCAATGGCACCACGGGAAAAAGTGTTACACATGTTACGCAGTTAAAATCCGGAACGCCCATTACGTATGCGCAACTCATTGCTTATAATGGATACGTTAACGTTCACTTAAGTCCTACAAGTTTATCCACACTTATTGCTCAAGGAAACATTGGTTCGAATGCACCGTAGTTTAATAGTTACTAAAATAAACCGGATGGAGAAGTCTTTCCGGTTTTTCTCTTTTCTCTCGAAAATTGCTGCCTTAATTTTTTGTGTGCAGTCATGCGCCTACAACACGCTCGATGATCCTCTCGATTGTGAAATCAATCCCGTTACGATTGAAATAGTTGCGATAGAGGATACGGAATGTGGTGCCAGCGATGGAAAAATCGAAGTGCTGGCAAGTGGTGGAGCCGGTGGTTATCAGTACAAACTCAATGAAGCTGAATTCTCCCAATCAAGTTCATTTTTAAATTTGAGCGCTGGTGTGTACGTGATCACCGCTGTGGACATCAACAGTTGTTCATCAACCAGTGAAGTGAGTGTGAAGAACACAAATGGATTGAACATTTCGTTGGAGACGCAAGCTTCCGGATGCCAGACATCTGGTGGAATGATTAAAGTTACCGCACAGGATGGGGTGGCCCCATATCAGTTCAAGCTGAACACTGGCAACTATCAATCACAAAATACATTTACAAATCTGGGAAGTGGTCCTTATACACTCGCAGTGAAAGATGCGCAAGGATGTGAGATCACGCAGACATTGCGTGTTAATTCCGGCATCAGTTATTCCGGCACCATCTCACCGATTATTAAAGCCAATTGCGCCATTACGGGATGTCACAATGGCTCGCAGTTTCCGGACTTCAGGCTTTTCAAAAACATTCATGACAATGCTGCGCTGATAAAGTCACAAACCGCTACGAGAAATATGCCCGCGAACGGATCGTTGAGTCAGAGTGAGATCAATGCAATTGCCTGCTGGGTGGATGATGGAGCGTTAGAGAATTGAGTCCGAGTCGTTCGACGTTGATTCGTTATTGATTTCGTTATGCGTTGACTTCATGAAAAAGTCTCACAACCCGAAACCCAAACCTCGAACCTCGAAACTTTAAACTCGAAACTCGTCCTTCCCCACAACCACATGATCATTCCCATTCACTACCAGCAACCCTGCAAACGTTGGGTTCTCTAATATTTTGGTGATCGTATTGAAGTCAACGGTATAGGCGAAGCTTGTTGCGTTACGTTTTTTTAGCGAATGAGAATCTACAAAAGTCACCAGCAGGAAACCTTCATCTTTGGGAGCATCGATGATCAGCATTTGCAGACTGCGGTCGTTGAAGTCTAACATGTTGGTGGTAGGTGGCTTTGCAAGGCCGATCACCAGCGATGCATTTTTCAATTCCTTTATGATTTGCTCTTTGTATGATCCATCCTGAGTATTGAGGAAGATCAGTTGCGAAAGCGTTAGCGGTTGTTTCTTGAAAAATTGTTTGATGAAATTCATTTTTGAAGCATGCCAAATTGAAAGTGCAACAAAACTAGCGCATTGATGGGAATTGATGAAGCGGAGATGTGCTACGTATTTTCACTACGTATTTTCTCTAGGTGTTTGTCGGTATTTTTTGATTAACCGAAATAACGCAATGCGTTCTTAAAATCTGAAATCAAGAAAGTTTCGTGAGTCGTGCTGAAACGTAAAAACTAAAAATAGGTTACCTCCTTATATCACAAGGGTATGTTTACACGCCCCAAAAGGGATATCGACAATAATATTAGCTTTTAATATATGATATTTAATGTACGTGTGAATTTTCATGAACGGCTTCGCAATTATTCTGCGAAAAAATCGGAACCAAAACGATGACACTTGTTAAATCAGGCGATCAAATTTTGCTTGACGTTTAAATAATTATGTTTTAAATTAAATATAATTCAGAATCTCCGAAGGATTGCTGAAGAGGAGGAGCCCATCCCCACCTCAGGAAGGATCGCCTTGATAAAAGGATCCATTTTTTATTGGCGTAAACCCGCCACCTGAACTGTTAAACCTTGAAGCCGTTCGCCAATTTGGGCGATACTGATTTAAACGTTAAACAAAAATTATATGCAATTCAATTCTATTGCGAACAATTTTAAGATGCTAACAAGACGAGATTAATGATGAAATAAAATTTAGGATTCTGTTAAAAAGTTGAACTAAAAAAGGCCCGATGGAAAAGCAAATTAAGATTTTGCTCCTCGAAGATTCTCCGGATGATGCGGCACTGATCGAGAGAGCGTTGAAGAGAGAAGGGATGGCATTCGCTTGTGAACGCGTGGACACGGAAGCTGAATTTGTTGCTGCGCTGAATGGTACTAACCCCGATGTAGTTTTATCTGATCACGGATTGCCTCAATTTAATTCTATAGAGGCGTTAAAAATTTTACGTTCAAATGGCAGTAACGCCCCGTTCATCCTGGTGACGGGTACAGTGTCAGAAGATTTTGCCGTAAGCTGCCTGAAACAAGGAGCTGATGATTACATATTGAAATCCAATCTGTCTCGCCTTCCTGCTTCTATTCAAAGTTCATTGTCAAAACACGAGATCAGTGCTAAAAAGAAAAAAGCGGAAGCGGAATTGGTAGCACAAAACATTGAATTAGTTAGGTCCAATGACGATCTGAAAAAAGCAAACTCCGAACTTGACAAGTTTGTTTACAGTATCTCGCACAACCTTCGATCACCATTGGCTTCCGTGTTGGGGTTGATCAATATCGCGAAGCATGAAAACAAAAACCTTCAGAAGGAGCCGGACCCATACCTGGGAATGATCGAAGGTAGCGTGAATAAACTGGACGAAACGTTAAAAGAAATCCTTGCCTACTCGATCAATGCCCGCACTGCCTTGCAGTTCCGTAATATTGATTTCAGAAATTTATTCCTTCAATATTCAGAGAGTTTAAAATACTTGCCTGGAGCAGATCAGATAGCCATGACTTTGACGATGGATGGCCAAGGCGATTTCTCTTCAGATCCCATCCGAGTCGGAATGATTCTGAATAATCTTTTATCGAATGCCATTAAGTACAGTGACGTGACTAAGACTGAGCGTTTCGTGAAGATGCATGTGTCGATCAAAGAGCAAGCAACGATCGTTATTGAAGACAATGGCGTAGGCATCGCATCAGACTGTATTGACAAAGTGTTTGACATGTTCTTTCGGGGAACAAATTTGAGCGATGGTGCAGGTCTCGGCTTATACATCGCCAAGGAAGCTGTTGAAAAATTATCGGGAAAAATATCTATAACGTCAATAGATGGACAGGGAACGACGTTTACAGTTCTATTACCAAATAACCTTACTCAATCAAAATGATCACAGAAACGGAATACCCCAAAATTCTCAATTATGTCGGTGAGGGACTGATTGTAATTGATCCACATGGTGAAATACTTTTTTGTAATCATGTGCCGGAACAATTCGAATCACAATTCGATATTTTTCTTGAAACGGGAAAATCAATTTTCGATGTCGTGCCTCATGACAGCAAAGCGATTATGCACATGAAAGTAAATGAGGTAAAGGAATTCAAACGACCTCAGGTCAGCGAGATTTCTCTAAAGAACAGAAATGGACAGATGATTTTTTTCGAGATAACCTATAATCCGATTCTTGACGAAAACGATGCTGTTGAGAAAATTTGTCTAACGTCCAGGGACATCACACACCAGAAGACATTTGAAACCAAGGCTACTCAGCTTTTAAAAGAATTTTCGAATTTGATTGAAACTGCCAATGCGTGCATCTTCGGGCTTGATAGTCGTGGATATGTTACGGAATGGAATTCTGAAAGTGCTCGTGTAACAGGTTTTTCTAAAAACGATGTCATCGCTCAGCGTATAAATAAGTTCGTAAACGAAAAACAAAGCTACACTTTCCATGGTCTCTTGGATCGGATTTTTAAAGGTGAGGCTGTAAGCAATATTGAGGTGTTGATCAAGAAAAATACCGGTGAGAATGTTTCTCTCCTTGTGAATGCGACACCACGTCAAAATGCAGCAGGACTTTCGATAGGTGCGCTTTTTGTTGGGCAGGACATAACAGCATTGTCGGAGTACCGAGTTTCACTCGAACGCAAGCTTGTTGACCATACACGCAAGTTGGAAGAGGCCATGCAAAAAGAAAAAGCGCTTCTCGATGTTAAGAATAAATTCATTTCCATCGCATCACATGAGTTTAAGGTTCCGTTGGCATCAATTGAATCCGCGATTCACACGCTCAAGCGCAAACCAGACATATCCGTTGAAGAGGAAGACAAACTGAATAACATCCGAAGGCAGGTTCACTTTATGAAAACGTTGCTGGAAGACGTTTTGGTTTCTAGCAAAGCTGAGGCGGCCAAGCTCACGGCGTCATTCGTACCTGTTGACCTCGTTTCTTTTTTAAAAACAACCATTGACGATGTTGTGAACAGCTCGCAGACGAAACATCAGGTCATGACCAACTTCACCACAGAAGAAATAATAATACAAAGTGACGAAAAGCTTCTGCGGAATATTTTCATCAATCTTATCGGCAACGCAATCAAGTTTTCTCCCGGCCAGCACGCGGTAGTTGTTGAGGTTTGTCGTGATGATGAATCGGTTTGGGTTATCGTGAAAGATTTTGGAATTGGAATTCCGAAAGAGGATATCGGTGGAATCTTCGAACCGTTCACGCGTGGCAAGAACACTGGAAATATAAAAGGGACAGGATTGGGATTATCGATTGTGAAAAAAGCGGTTGAAACTTTAAAAGGAAAATTAACACTGGAAAGTGAACACGGTAAAGGAACTACGTTCATTGTTCACCTTCCGGCTGCTCAAATCAAACTATAAATGGCAGGAGTAGACAAGATAAAAATTCTTTTGGTTGACGATCACACAATTTTGCGCGATGGTATCGCGGCAATGCTCAACCAAATCGATGGAATAGACGTTGTCGGAAGTCTCTCCAGCGGGGAAGACGCGGTCAATCGTTGTCAGGAGTATGCTCCGGATATCATTATCATGGATATTATGATGGGTGGAATGACTGGACTTGAAGCAACACGCTGGATTAAGGAGCAACCCTCTCCGCCAAAGATCATCATCATGTCGTCTGAAGTAAAAAAAGAATTTGTTTCCACGGGCATTCGTTGTGGCATCGATGGGTATTTGTTGAAAAACTCATCGAAGTCCACGCTCGTGGATGCGATAAAAGCTGTTCAAAGAGGCGAGAAGTTTTTCAACCAGGCGATTACGAACCTGATCTTTGAGGATTTTTACGTAAATACAAAAGAGCCTTTGCCGGCGAAAAAGAAAACGTCTGCAGGGCTCAGCAAAAGGGAGAATGAAGTGCTTGAGCATCTGGCAGCGGGCAAGACAAATCAGGAGACCGCTGATATATTGTTCATCAGCGTGAAAACTGTGGAAACTCACAAGACGAATATTCTTGAAAAACTTGG
>CBQWHS010000122.1:0-8863 GCA_967728665.1 uncultured Chryseosolibacter sp.
GGAAGCGAACTCAATGTCGTCTTCATCCAAGTTCAAATCTTTCGGCACTGGGCGTTCCATCTCCTTCGCTGATGGCAACTCCGCATCATCAAGTGGAGTCAGGTCCGGTTCATCTTCTATACGGTTTTGATCCGACACGACTGGCTCGTTTGTCTTGTTAAAGTTTTCCTGACCGATTTGCTTCGAGAAATTATTTTCATCGATTCCCACTCGGGTTGTATCCCGCCTGTTCATGATGTCTTCATTTGGTGGATATTCACCAGGGAGCTTGGTCCCAGTTTTATTGTTACCACGCTCAGTTTGAGACGATTTATTCAATGAATCATTCCGCTCCCGCTCCTCTGCTATAGCATCAGGTTTTTTCTTCTTGTTCATAGTGTTTGATTTTAATTTACTACAGCAGCTTTGTTTGGCGCTGGTAATTTGTTAGCAAAAAATCCATGCCTCAAGATTTTCAAACAATGGCCGGGAACGAACGCGTTCGACCATCAGTGAACACTTGTATTCTCCTGAGTATCGAAAACAATACAAAAACCACGATTTTATTTGGTTCGAATTTTGGCTAGGCCCATTGACCTAATACTTTTTGCGCTACTGAATTTTTTTTTGCCGCCACTTCACAAGCAATACGTAGTTCACAATTGTTGAAGGCACACCCTAAGTCTTGAATCTATGATGATTAACAACTTAAGAATCGCTCTCCGCTACTTGCTAAAGAACAGAACGTTTTCGATCATAAACCTTTTTGGCTTAACGATCGGTTTTTTCTGCTTCATCATAATCGCACTCTACCTCAATGATGAACTGTCATTCGACATGTTCCATCGCGATTCAAAAAAAATTTATCGTGTTATCCAGCAGAAAACCGAAACAGATGGTCAGACGAGGGTGATTGCTCCGATTGCAGCACGAATTGGAATAGAAGGCGCAAATCAATTGCCAGGAATCAAAGCAGCAACGCGCGTATCTTCATTAGGGCGAATTACCCTTGGCAATGATCCGGCTAGCCGAGGTTATGAACGACTGCTCACCACCGATGAAAACTTTTTTACATTCTTTGACTTTCCGTTGATTGACGGTGATCCTAAAACCGTTCTCTCGCAGCCTGCAACAATCGTGATCTCAGAGAAAACTGCAAAAAAATATTTCGGCAATGAATCACCAATGGGAAAAACGCTTTGGAGCTCGCTGTCGCGAAATAGCCAACCCGTTGAACTCGTCGTTTCCGGTGTAATGAAAGATTTTCCTAAAAACTCACATCTCCAGTTCGATATTATTTTTTCAGAAAAAACCTGGCATGGACTATTTGCCTGGTATTCGAAATTCATGGATACAGATTGGCAAAGTAATTCGTTTATCACCTACGTAAAACTCGATGAGCATGCCAATGCAGAATCAATTGCTTCCGGTTTGACAACGCTTGTGAAGGAAAATTCTCCTTCCGATAAAGAGTTCAATAGCATTTTCTCTCTTCAACCCTTGAGCGATATTCATTTATACTCAGAAGGAATTCAAGGGAACGAACTGAATACAAATGCGATGAAACCGTTGTATCTATATATGTTTGGTGCTGTTGCATTGTTAATCCTGGTGATAGCCTGTCTTAATTATATGAATCTTTCAACAGCAGCAGCATTTAAACGCACTCGCGAAATCGGAACACGCAAAACTCTTGGTGCTTATAAAGAACAATTGATTGCGCAGTTTGCAGGTGAGGCCATAATTCTAAGCATTGCTTCATTCATATTTGCAATTGCTCTCACGCAGTCCATGCTTCCGGCAATTAATTCATTCACAGAAAAACAGTTGGCACTTGCATCCATTCCCACCGAATGGATTGGAGGAATTATTGCGACAGCGCTGATTGCTGGCGCGTTGTCTGCGCTCTATCCTGCCTTCATTATTGCCAGCGTAAAAGCGTCAGAAGCATTGAAGCGAGAAATAAAATTAGCAAACCGTGCATTGCCCGTCCGCAAACTTTTAATAGTTGTCCAATTCGCAATTTCAATATTGATGATCAGTTCGACACTTGTCATTTACAAACAAATTCAGTTCGTCCGAAATAACGATCTTGGATTTGATCTTGAAAACTTGCTTGTCGTCGACATTAATAGCCCATCACTAAGAAATAATTTTGAAAATGTAAAAAATGAATTCGCCTCTATTCCGGAAGTTCAAAGCATCTCCACGTCAACAAGGGTGCCGGGCGAATGGAAAAGTTTCCCGATCACAACCGTTCATCCGGACAATTCATCGCTGAATATCGAAACCATTTTTGTCGGCATTGACAATGATTTTTTAACTACATACAAGATCAAACTTCTTGAAGGAAGAAATTTCACATCTGAAAAAAGTGATTCAACTAAAGTAATACTGACCAAGCTTGCTGTTGAACAATTGAATCTTAAAAATCCAATTGGCCAGACCATTGATATCAACTCTATTCGAACAAGCGGTGCCGTGGAAGAAATGGAAAAGCCATTTCGTGTTCAAGTAATCGGTGTGGTTGAAAATTTCTATTTCGAATCGTTACGTCAGAAAATGATGCCCCTTATTTTCGGAGCACCGAATACGCCCATACAACGGATTGATTATTATACTATGAGATTAAAGACTTCCGACTGGGAAGAAACACTTAAAAAACTCCAAGCCATAAACCTGAAGCTTGACGCAGATAATCCTCTTGAATACACTTTCCTCAGTGGAAGGTTTGAAGAATTTTATCGCGCAGACGTTAAACGCGGACAAATTTTTCTTGCCTTTGCATCGATTATCGTATTGATCGCCTGCCTCGGATTATTCGCGCTTGTTTCTTTTGCAATTGAAAATCGTACAAAAGAAATCGGCATTCGTAAAGTATTAGGTGCTTCCGTAACAAGCATCGTGTCAATGATCTCGAAAGAGTTTCTCATGCTGATTATTATTGCAGCTGTTATTGCGATTCCTGTTGCGTATGTGGTGATGGGAAACTGGCTGCAGGAATTCGCGTATCATATTTCTCTGGGAGCTGAGATCTTTCTCGTATCTGGAATGATTGCGCTGATCATCGGGTTTATCACGATTAGCTTTAGAACTGTCAAAGCTGCGGTGGCTAATCCAGTAAAATCTCTGAAAACAGAATAACGCTAAAAATTTGTCTTAGCACCCTTGAGAGGAGGCACTGCTGAAAGTCTCGCAACTTGTAAAAGCATGAAGCCGCTTCCCAACAAAGAAAAGCTTTGTGAAGGGCACAACAATTTTTCTTCAATTGAAAAATTGCTTATGAAATCAATTCACATTTCGATTATTCTTTTTCTTCTCGGATGCACGACCGCATTTGCGCAGTCGCCCGCGCCCGAGCCGGATACTTTGAAAGATGTAAAACAAACTGACCCTGAATTGAAAGTCCCTCTACGTAGTACTGATAAGTATAAAGAGGACCATCAAAAAATTGCTGTTAAGCAACTCCCCGAGTCTATTCTTGAAAATCTGAAAACCGACAAAAACTACCTCGGCTGGGAAAACGCTAAAGCTTACAAGAATAAAACCGGCAGTGAATATGTTGTCGAGATAACCCGCCTGGACACTACTCGCACTTTCGTTTTTGATAAAACTGGAAAACGCTTAAAGGAGTAGCGGCATATTCGTAGATAACGCTCTACAGTTGAGCTGTTCATCGGTTGGATACATGAATTGGAAGGGTTTGGTACGAAGATTTGGCAGCATTGGTTGGATACGTTATCCCGGCAAGTGGAGAAGCTGAAAATTCTTCGTTCTTAATCAAACAACAAAAAACATGTTACGCTGGTCTATTATATTTTTCGTGATCGCAATCATCGCGGCCATTTTTGGCTTTGGTGGAATTGCGGAAGGTGCTGCTTCTATCGCAAAGGTCTTGTTCTTCATTTTTCTGACGCTATTCATTATTGCGATTTTGTTTGGTGCCAGCTTGTTCAAGAAGTGACTTGACACTCGATTATTGTCAGGAGATATTCTAAAGATATCTCCTTTTATCCTTTACCTAAATCAAACTCATCATGCCATCAAAAAAGAATATTAAAGCTGTTCGTAAAACCATGGGATGGGCGGCTGCGGGCATTGGCGTTTACCTGGTGACGCACGCTGTGGTGAAGGAGATAACAAAATTTCAATTACGCGGAAAAGTCGTTCTCATAACAGGCGGATCACGCGGGCTTGGACTTGTGTTAGCACGACAACTTGCCGCACTCGGTGCCAAACTTGCAATCTGTTCGCGGTCGGCAGATAAAATTGAACTCGCCAGGCAAGAGCTTGAAAAACTTGGCGCTGAGGTTTGGGCGATGGCCGTCGATGTTACAGATCAACAACAAGTAAACACCATGATGAAGGATGTCATTAACCGGTTCGGTACAATAGATGTCCTCATCAACAACGCAGGAATTATACAAGTTGGTCCCGAAGAAACGATGACCATCGAAGATTATGAAGCTGCGATGAATACAAACTTCTGGGCGCCACTGTATGCGATCCATGCGGTGCTCCCTCATTTTAAAAGAAAGCGTGAAGGTCGAATTGTAAACATAACTTCCATCGGTGGCAAGATCGCAGTGCCTCACTTGCTACCATACACGGCGAGCAAGTCAGCTTTTGTTGGCTTATCGGAAGGATTGAATGCGGAGCTGAGAAAAAATAACATCCACGTCACAACCGTTGTTCCAAATCTCATGAACACAGGAAGTCCACGGAATGTTACCGTGAAAGGAAATCACGAAGCAGAATATGCGTGGTTTAAAATCTCAGACTCGTTGCCAATGCTTGCGCAAAGCGCAGAAACAGCGGCACAACGGATAATAAAAGCACTTGAGTATGGCGAATCCGAAGCCATCCTTTCACTGACGGGAAAGCTTGCTACGGTGATCAAGGGAATTGCTCCAGGTTGGGTTAGCATCGCTATGGCATTAGCAAATAAATTTCTTCCTGAAAACGCTACAGGCAATATGGATGTAAGGAAAGGATACCTTGCCGAAACTTCCGCCAGCAACGGAAGAGTCGGTCAATGGAGTGATGTTGCTGCGTTAAAAAATAACGAACTATAAGTTTCACAAGCCTGTAACATTTTGGCCTAATAGTTAGTCTCGGCTATATTAGTTTATGATCAGGCAATTCCTCTCATCATTCACGCTGGCGTATCACAACATTCGCTCGCAATTTTTTCATACATTATTATCCGTGATCGGCATCGTAATCGGTGTTGCGTCACTGGTTGCAATTCTTTCACTCATTGACGGAATGGAGCAATTTGCCCGTGATCAAATTACAAACACAACTTCGTTGAATACGATCATTGTAAGATCCGAACCCGTCAAACATGTGAATGGCATTACACTAAGAAAAGACTCCGTCACCATTTTAACATATGCTGACTTTACAAAACTCAAGTCATCGTTAACATACAAAGCGCAGGTATATTTTTTTAACCGACAAACTCGCGAGATCAAAATCGAAGGCGATTCCACCCTCGCACCAGCGTATATCATCGGTACTGTTTCACTCACGACAGATCAAGACCTTATCGAAGGACGAACATTCAATGACGCTGACATCACCAACGGCACTCCAGGTATGTTGCTTACCGAATCATTGGCTGAAATTTTTCCTTCACAGAATTCACGATCGCTCGTTGGAAGAATGATTACCATTGGAGAAAGAACTCTTCCGGTTTTAGGCATAGTGAAAGACGGAAAAGGAAGAAGCAATGAATTGTACGTTCCGATCACGTTATTTTCGCACGCTGAATTATTGTCGAATATTCCGCAATGCCTTATCGAAGCCGAGAATGTCGAAGAGGTTTCCATGATCAAGGATCACGTAATCAATTTTTTAAATAAGGAATTTTCAGAACATCACGATTTTGCAGTTTTCACCAATGAAAAAAGAGTAGAGCAAGCAACAAAGGGTTTCAAACTTTTCAGAGTGATCATGGGCTTGATTGTCGGCATATCGGTTTTGGTTGGCGGAATCGGTGTGATGAATGTGCTGTTGATCTCTGTGACAGAAAGAACTTCTGAAATCGGAATAAGAAAAGCCGTGGGCGCTAATAAACGCGATATTATATTTCAGTTTTTATCCGAGTCGATTACGGTGTCGATGTTTGGAAGTGTCGTTGGTCTTATACTGGGCGTTCTTGGAACAATGGCATTTGTTCCCATTATAAAATCAATAACTAAAATCCCTTTTCAAGCTGCGTATACCTTAAACACATTCATTGTTGTTGGCGTACTGGCAGTGGTTGTAGGAATTGTATTTGGAACCTATCCAGCTATGCGGGCGGCTCGTCTCGATCCCGTTGACGCGATAAGACACGAATAGGTTCTAAGAATCCAGGTTATCCTCAAGCTTGCAAACATTGTCGAGGCCAAGATGCATTAAGGCATCGCCGGCATTAATAACAGGACCATTGTTCATTCCGATGACATAGGCAGTTTCATGCGCCTTCACCTGTTCTTTAAATTCACCGAACGGATCTGTTATCGTTCCAACCCACTCGCCTTTGTGTACCATTTGTCCGCACATCACATTAGGTTGAAAAAGTCCAGCGTGTTTGGAACGAATCCAGGTTGTGGTCCAAATCACTTTATTTTGTTCCTTGGGATCGGGCGCCCAATCAATCATGTTAAGGTGCTTCATCAGGCGGAGTGTTCCTTCAATGCCTTCTTCAATCGCATGATTGTCGAAACGCAACGATTCCCCTCCTTCGAAAACAATAATATTTTTTCCTTTTTTTGACGCCTCTCTTCTCAGAGAATTCGGTCTGAACGGAGCATCGATCGTGAACGGAGCGCTAAAGGCGTTTGCCAGCGAAACATTTTCTGCCTCTCTCAACACCGCCCTGACTTGGGGATAATTTGAGCGCATAGCACCACCTGTATGAAAGTCAATTCCATAATCAATAAACGGAATCACATCGTGCATCAAATGATACGCAACACGACTGGCGAGTGAGCCAGCTTTTGAACCGGGAAATGATCGATTGACATCCTTTCCATCTGGCACATCGCGTGAATAATTCAGAAATCCATATACGTTGATGATCGGCATGCAAACAACAGTTCCACGCTTCACTTGATGGAGACCACGATCAAGAATTCGTCTGACTATTTCCATCCCGTTGATTTCGTCCCCATGCATTCCCGCCATCAACGCAAGAACAGGCCCGTCAGCATTTGAACGGGAAACATAAATAGGTGTATCAATTTGGGTATGCGAAGGAAGTCTCGCGATGTTGATGTTGATCTCCTTAAATTCTCCTGGCCTGATCTCCTGGCCGGCAATGCTTACGTTTCTCAAAGCGCAATGATGGGGTTATGGAGTACAAGTTAGCGAAAGTGGCCGAGTTTTGGGTTCCGAGTTTAAAGTTTAGAGTTCAAAGTTCCGGGTTCAGAGTTCCGGGTTCCCAATGACTATTTATCAACCCCCAATTTTACGCATTCACTTTGTCCTTCTGAATTTTGTTCTTCGCTGCATTCTTCTCAATGAAGGAATATATTTTACCAGCAATGTCAACCTTCGTTGCGCCTTCAATGCCTTCAAGTCCGGGAGACGAATTCACTTCAAGAATTAGCGGGCCTCGACTCGACGGAAGCATGTCAACACCGGCGACACCTAATCCCATTTTCTTTGCTGCCGTAATTGCCGCATGTTTTTCCTGGCGATTGAGTTTTACTACTCGCGCTGTTCCACCACGATGAAGGTTGGATCTGAATTCTCCTTCCTTTGCCTGCCTGCGCATTGCTCCAACAACTTCTCCATTAACAACAAAAGCACGAATGTCTGCACCCTTCGCTTCTTTAATAAATTCCTGAACAATTATTCTTGCATGAAGGCCGTGAAAGGCTTCGATAACAGATTTGGCTACTTTCTTACTTTCCGCAAGCACAACACCCAAGCCCTGAGTTCCTTCAAGAAGTTTAATCACTACTGGCGCACCTCCAACAGCTTCAATCACACCTTCAGTATCACGCGAGTAATCCATGAAAATAGTTTTTGGTAAGCCTAATCCTGCACGAGAAAGAATTTGCAAGCTGCGAAGTTTATCACGCGAACGAATCAACGCCTGCGACTCCACGGCTGTGAAAACTTTCATCATTTCAAATTGACGAACTACAGCTGCTCCGTAAAATGTTACGGAAGCGCCAATCCTCGGAATGATCGCATCGAAATAATCTAATCGCCTCCCATTGTACAAAACCATGGGATTTTTCTTTTCGATGAACAACACACATTTCATGTGATCGATGATTTCGATTCGATGGCCCCGCGCTTCGCCAGCTTGCTTCAGTCGCTTTGTGGAATATAATTTAGCATCGCGGCTAAGGATGGCTATGTTCATGATCAAGGTTTGGTTAAATGGGTTTGCGTTTCTTGACGCGTTGCAATTTTCTTTTTTGCTTATACGACAGGTTCTTTTCCTTAACGTTGATCAAAAACCTGTCCCTTAAAATTTTCCTGCCAATCAGGATCGGAAATTTTAAAGAACCGCGATTACTTAACGAGAATTCTGCAATGATATCCTGTTCAAAAATACGGATGGTGGTAACGATGACAAATCTTTTCTCAACTTCCCCAAATGAATTTTTAATATTTCTTTTTTCAAACTTTTCAAATACAAATTTCATCCCCGTAAATTCGGGATGTTCTTCATCGAGCAGGATAAATTCCAGTCTTTCATCAACCACTTCAGCTTTATGACAATGCAGACTACACGTGTAGGCACCTGTGTCAACTTTTGCATGAATATTTTTCAGACCTAATTCTGGCAGATCTACACGATCATATCTTCCCAGGATTGTCATCTCTTTTTTTAACAAGATAAAAAAGTTTTAGACGGTCTTACGGGTTTTAACAA
>CBQWHS010000123.1:0-8834 GCA_967728665.1 uncultured Chryseosolibacter sp.
AACAACACGCCTGGACTCCTTCAGAGGCGCCAGTCGAAAATACTCGGATACCAGTATCCTCTTGCACGAAGCTATCTCTCGCAAGGCCGGTCTTTCCGGCACGGATCACAAATATCTCGGATTACTCATTGAGCATGGTCCGATGACTGCCGGTGAACTCTCCCAGCGGACTGGACTCACAGGAGGCGCCATCACCGGGCTTATCGACAGGCTTGAAAAAAAGAAATTAGCCAAAAGGGAATTCGACAAGGAAGATCGACGTAAGGTCTTCATCATCGCGAATGAGGCCAATGCGATGAAATTATTAACGCCACTTTTTAAAGAACTTCAACAAAAAACCGCAAAGCTCCTGGAGTCATATTCTGATACAGAATTGGAAATCATCAAGAAATATATGCTCGAGGCTACACGTGTAATGAATGACGTATTAGAAATTTTGAAAAAATAACGGATATGAATACAATGGATCTTCAAGATGTCGCAAAGGCAGAGATGTGGTTACTGGTCACTACGCTTGTTTACTTCCTAATGAACGGAGCGCAAATTTTTGAAACTGTTGCTGTCGTTCCGAAGTGGTCTGCTTCTCCTCCTGAATCTTTTGCCCTCATTAGTGGCCCATATGGCATCGACCTTAAAAAGTTCTGGATCATTCTGCACAGCATACATGAAATTACCTTCTTTATTGCGCTGTACTTTTGTTGGAAAATTGACCCCGTTAGAAACTGGCTTTTATTATTACTGGGCATCCACGTTGCCGTAAGAGTATGGACACTTTTCTATTTCGCACCAAACATTATCGAGTTTCAGAAAATTTCAACTAACGATTCCCCTGCCTACGGTGACCTGCCAGCCAAAACAACATTGTGGCGGAATTTGAACTATATCCGGGTAGCAATCTTTATTGGCATTTCTATTGGACTTGTGCCTTTGTTGTACAAGGTGATAAATCTAAAAGCTAACGGTATGGACTGAATCAAAGTAACTTACTATGATTCAAATACTACCGACAATTAATCCAAGTCAAAGCTTTGACGAGGTCAAAATTCATGTGGAATTGATTCATCCTTATAACGCTCTCAAGCACATTTTACTTTTCAACAGTATTCCAGAAAATATTATCTTTAGCCACCCCAATTCAAAACATTATAAATCCCCTATGAAAACTATTTTACAAAATGCCATTGTTGCATTTGCTGTACTCTTTTGCTGTTCAATTGTATTTGCTCAACAAACCGAGATACAGGTACTGAGTGCGGTTATTAAAGACCAGGCAATTCCTGGTGCGCAGGTCATTTTCCAGAAAAACGGTGAAGCATCTGTGACGGCAACAACTGATGGCCGCGGAAAAATTAAAATCCCATCTCCCTTCGGTGGTGTTGACGATGCGTCGGTTACACTGATCATTAAAAAAGATGGCTATTCAACACTCGTTACTAAAGGTCCTGTGAAAGGCCTGACCTACGCAATGAGCCCGACTATGAGTACACTCGATGGATTACGAGTTGTATTGCATTGGAATCAGAACCCACAGGACATCGATTCGCACCTCGCCTATCCTGGCAGTCACATTTACTTTGAGCGCAAAACCGGTACGCTGGCGAACCTTGATGTTGATGATACCGATGGCTACGGACCTGAAACGATTACCGTGGAGAAAAAAGCTGATGGCAAGCGGTACGTCTATGCGGTGCACAACTATTCAGACATGTCGCAGACATCGAGCCATAGTCTTTCCGCAATCAGCAATGCAAAAGTGTTTGTATACATCGGTAATACGCTGATCAAATCATACCTGGTACCGAAAGATAATTCGGCGGGTAACCTATGGGTTGTATTCATGATCGATGAAGGTGGCGCTTTCGTTGACATTAATAAATTCAGCGATGCTGGCTCACAGGAAGTTGTTGATGCACGGCTCCAGCGTTATCTCGGCCCTGGTGAAAGCATCAACGGAGCAGTGGCGTCACAAGCCAATATTCAGCAGTCCATTGCAGCAAACAGAAAAGGTGAAGCTGCATATCACGCCGCCAACCTGGAAGGTTCGGTTGAATATTATCAACTGGCTATCGAGCTTGATCCCAATAATGGTCAGGCGTATAGCAATCTTGGATTATCGTTCCAGAAATTAAACCGCGAGGCTGAGGCGCTTTGGGCGAACCGGAAAGCTATTACGTTAGCACATGGTCCGCAAATAAAAACTGTACAGGCTAGCTCGTATTATAACATCGCAAAAATTTACGAGTCGAAGAGCCAATGGGAAGATGCGCTCTCCAATTACGCACGCGCTAAAGAGCTTAAGCAAAACCCGGTATACGACAACGCCATCAAGCGCATGAACGTGAAATTAGGACGGCAATAAAAATCTCCCAGCCTGATTAATGTCAGGCTGATTTTTTTTACTGAAAATGAGAATCCTGCCAGTTGTTTTATTGACCATCGTGCTTGCGCCCGTGATTGCAGGCGGACCGAAAAAAATAGCGAAAAGCAACCGGGATCTGTGGCCTTATGCAATCAATTCGCCAGCGGAATTTGATTTTGCTTCCAAGATGGAAATGCTCGTCTTTGCACGCGTACTGCAGGGGTATGAAACTGTAGTTGCTGAAGACAGTCTGCGCAGTAGGTTGGGACTTCAGAAAATTAATATGCTTTCCATCAACACGTGGAAAGAGAATGTGAAGAAGATCCTGATGACAAACTTCAGCGTGTTGAAGCAGACTTCGTCGCATGATTTTGCCGTCATGGCTACGCCCAGGCATTGGGATCAGGTTGCTAGTGCAGCAGCAAAGCTGAAAGATAATATACCCGACAACCTGAAGGCTTGGTTCGCCAACGCAAATGATTTTTACGATGGCTACGTTTATGAACAGATGCGACTCGCAGGACTTTTCCCTCGTATCACCAGCGAGATTATGACATTGGAGCCCTCTGAAATCACAGGCACTGACTACAAAGACAAACAATACGTTCTGACGTTTGATGATGGACCCACTCCTGCCGGAGGCAACACAGATAAGCTGATAGCAACGCTGGCGCGTTACAACCGGAACGGTATTTTCTTTGTGGTGGGTGATGCCCTTGCGACACGAATGAAGAAGACCTCCGTTCAGCAGATGCGCGCGTTGTATAGCCCAGTCGTTGTAGGGTCTCACGGAAAAGTGCATCAACCGCATCCACGCTATGATGCCTGGGAGTTTTCATTATCGTTCACTAACAATCTGATCGACTCCATTGCCGGACAGCAGCTTCCATTGAAGTATTTCCGTCCACCGTATGGTCAACGTAATGAAAAAATGATCGCCTATCTAGGTAACCATAATACACGTGTGATGCTTTGGAATATTGACTCACAAGATTGGAATGCTTCGATCACCGCCCGTGAAGTTGCCGACAGGGTTACCACGTTGATGCTTTTATGGAGGCGTGGTGTTATTCTCTTTCACGATATTCATCCGAAGGCAAATGTTGCACTACCACTGATGTGGGAAGGATTTAAAGATGCCGGAATTCACTGGATCGATGTGAAGAAAATAGTGCCGTGAAAGAATTGAGGTCGCGATTTTTTGAAACGAGTTTAGGCGAATCGAAAACCAACCACATTTAACGCTTAACCATTTTAATAGATCTTTCACCATCAATTTTCAGGATATAAAAGCCAGTAATAAAAGTAGATAAGTCGATGGTGTAATCGAGAAGCACTCCACTGGCCACGGTCTTGCCCGCGTTATCAAGGATGCTGAAGTGATTTCCAATTAAATTTCTTGACGGATATATCGTGATCTTACTGTCCGTTGGGTTTGGAGCAAACGTAGTTTCTTCATACAGGTTGGTTTCAAAAATCACAGAGGCGTAAGGTGCCGTCTCGCTTAAGCAATTGATATGAACCCTGGCTTCATATTGAGCTCCCGGTCTTAATTCAGCCAACGATATTTTCGTTAACGACGTCTCGGTTGTTTGCCAGACATTAGAACCCGAAATAGAATAATCAACATAGTAAGGAACACCTCCGAAATTATCGCTCCAGGAGAGTTCAGCTGTTGTATGTGTTATTGTATTGGCCGATAAATTAAAAGGCACAAAACAAACGGTTCTAAAAGTTGTTGTTGCAAAGTCTTTGCTAGCGATACAGTCTGGGGCAACGCTTACAGTATATTGAGTACCTGGGTTTAGGCTCTTCAAGATGAACGAAGTTGAACTGGTCTCTACTGTTGTCGTCGTGCCTTCTGGCGTTGACGAATAGGTTAAGAAATAACGGCCCGTATTTGATTGATCAGCCCAATTGACTTTGGCGCTGAATGGTGTAACCGCATTAATGCCTAAAGATGAAACTCTAGGACAGGGTGTAGTAAATGACGTGTAAATAAATTCAGAATTTACGTTAGTGCATGCCATTTTTCCTCTTACAAAATATTGTTTGACTGGAGTTAGTGGAAATATCTCATGGGTTTGACTGACTAAAATCCAGTTCACATTATCAGCGCTATACTCTAAGACGGCACTGCCCGAATAAATGGTCGTCCAGTTTACCACGGCCTTGTTAAACCGTATGTCACTCACCGTTAGTGTCTCTAACTTGGGGCAAAGGGTTGTAAACTCCTTATATGCAAAATTAACCGGTACAGAGCACCGTCCTCTAAAACGCACATTGTAGGTGGTGCCCGGCAAAAGATTTGAAATTTGAGTACTCGTCTGCGGAAGCATTACCCATAGGTTTTTACCGGCTGGTGAATATTGTACTTCGAGAGAACTGAGGTTTGATGCCTGCACAATGACAGAAGTAGCCGCAATATTGTTCACGGTAAAACTATTCGTGTTAACACAGTCAGCGGAGAAGTCCTTGTAAAAATAATCAGTAAAGCTAAGATAGCATTTGGCACGCGCACGCATTTGATACGAATAACCCGACTGTAAAGTCAGCGTTAATGAGGTCGCCCTCTGCCAGGAATTATAACCCTTGATGGTATATTCAATTTCAAATTGATCCAGCGTTGTTTTGGTCGGCAATACAATAGTTGCCGTATAGTTTAATACAGAAACCACGATGAGTGAAGGGTCGACGCAACGCGCACCGTTTTGCCAGATCTCCATGCTGTAACCATCATGAGGAAACTGGTTAAAGGAATATGTGTTGATGACTTCGGGCCTGCCATCTCCGTTTAAATCATTAATCGTAAGACCCTGATGTGTGGAGGAATTGTTAGCCATGCCATACTCATTGAATTTTTCAAAAGCAGAATCCGAAAAATGGTCACTGGCTGCTGTATTGTTTTTAAGAAAAATAAATTTCCCTTTGTTGATGCCGACCATGAGGTCCACCTTACCATCTCCATTAATGTCTCCTGGCTGGATAATATGTTCAACATAATTACTCAGCGCGACAACTGGTTTTTCCAAAGTAATGTCTAGCGAGGAGCGTTTGTTCTCCAGTATGGAAATGTTTCCAGTTTGACTCGAAGAAAGTGATGTAATGGCAATATCCTTCCAGCCATCCTGATTTAAGTCTTGCGAGAGATAGCTTGGATATCTTTCCGAGTTTGAATTTTCAACTTTATTTTCATCAAATTCAAAAAAACTCGAATAACTATTATTTTTCAAGATTAGAACAAAAGTCTCATTATAAACACTCACTAGTAATTCCGGCTTGCCATCATTATTCAGATCGTCACTTTTTAAATTGTTGATGTAATATGGCACAACTCTCAAAGGCCTTCGCTCGAAATTAGCAGCAGTCAGAGATCCCTTCGAGTTTTGGTTCCGAAATATTACAAGACTACTGCTATCGGATGACCACCGATATTCTGTACCTGCTATATCAATATGACCATCTGTGTCAAAGTCATTGAATACGATATTTCCTAAATAAGCAGTTAAAACTACAGGCGCTCCAAAAAAAATATAACCAGGAGTTGAAAGATTTGGATATATCCTGAGGCCATCCGGCCAGCGCCCGACAATGTCTTTTAGGCCATTCCCATCAAAATCAATTAGGTATATCGTTTCGGGAGTGGCTTCTCCATTAAATGTACTTCTGATAAATGATTCATCCGTTATTTCACCACCCTGATTTACATTCACGAAAACAGAAAAACCAAGGTAGTGACGTGCAACAAGGTCGGGCTTATTATCGCCATCCATATCCTGAACGAGAGTCTGGTAGATGTAATCAGTGCTACCCATTGTGAGTTGCAGTTCACTTTTATCGAAATCCCCCGTGAACGTAGGCACAAATTCCTGTATCGATTCAGCCGTAAGACCCGATTCGGAATCTAATAATGTTATCGGTCCCAGTGATGCACCTGCGGGTACCTTTACTTTTATTTGCGTTGAACTTGAAGACAAAACAGTAGCACGAGTGGCGCCAAAGTTTACCAGATTGTTTTCTGATGTTGGACTAAAGTTCAGGCCTGTAATCGTTACCTCAGTGTCTATCGGTGCAGTCACTGGTGTGTAGGAACTGATCACAGGCCTTGATGCCGTGAAAAATTTCACTGTTCCAGTTGTAGACGATGCAAAACCATTTGTGGCTACCAACCTGTAGTAGTAAGTTTTGCGCGGCTGAAGTCCCGTGACCTGTGCAGAAACATTTAGAAACTCAGTAGTATCTGACATTGGATATGAGGGAGTGACTAAACCAAGCGCTTGTGTTAATCCATATTCAAAATAAAATGACGAAGGCAAACTGTTGGGATTAACCTGGCCGTAGAGTGTGGCTGCAGTTTCGGTCACATCAACCGTCTCTTTTATTTTTACCAATGGTGCCAGCGAAATCGTAGTGAATTCGGTCGGATAATAGGAGTCTCCATGTTCGTTTGTTGCCACAAGTCTTAGATAGTACTTGGTTTCACTTTGCAATCCGGTTATAATTCCATCAACCTTATCCTTGTATCCATAAATCGGAGATGAACTGCCGAATGCTGGTGTGGTTCCGTATTCAAAGTGGTATGTAGCCGTATCTGCTCTCGGCTGAAAACTGCCTTTGATCTTTACCGTGGTGGCAGTAATATCATAAAGTTCCATGCTATCGATAATGGGCTCGTCTATTACACCAACAGCATCCCAGGCTTTTTCGACTTCCTGATAGATTACAGAATTTTTTCCATACAAATCTGCTGTGGCTAATAAAGAACCAATTCGGCTATCGAGATAATCGGACTGGTAACTCAGATATTCAGTAAGATTTCGGTAAACAATCTTAGCTGCTGCGTCTATGCCAATAGGATTTACCGAGTAGCTTAGTTGCTGATCATTTACTCCGCTGCCGCCTTCAGATAAAAGATAAAACCAAAAATTCTGCACACCTGAATTGTAATGCACGCCACCGTTATCTTCAAAACCTGTATACCACATATCTCCGAAGTATGTGTCAGGTTGATTTCTAAGATTGGGATTACTCATATCACGGAAGCCTCCCTCCTGATAATGTTTTGCCAGCTGCCAGGTTGCACTGTCACCGAATGTATCGAACTCAAGAGCTTTGCCTAAAATGTCTGAGAACGATTCGTTGAGTGCGCCAGATTCATAATAATACTGAAGACCTCCTTCGTATTGTGTTACGCCATGTGTTAGCTCGTGACCAACGACATCGAGTTCAACCAGGGGGTTGTTATTGCTTCCATCTCCAAACGCCAATATCTTACCGTTCCAAAACGCGTTATCGTAATTCTGACCTACGTGAACATAAGATTTGATAGCACTGCCTTTGTTGTCGAAGCTGTTGCGATTATGCTTTTTGAAATAGTATTCATAAGCTTGCTCAGTCGCCCATTGAACAGAGACTGCGGGTTTATAGTAGACGGAGTTATAAGTATTCGTTGATGAACTAATCTCATAAACCTTATGAAACTCCCAAAAGAGGGTCAACGACAAAACGCTAACATTTGCAAAATCATAAGTTCCAATGATTCCTCCATGTTCGGTCTGGCCTGTCAAACGTGAGAAATTGCTGCCTTCAAATTTCTCAACCCGGATAGTCTTATTTCCATAATAATTTGTCAACCCGGTTCCGGTGCCATAAGGTAGCGGTGGATCTTTTTCGTTGAAACAAGTATTAACTAAACTTACTTTATTGATCAAGTTGCCATCGCGTGCGTCAATGGAAATTCTCCAACGTTCGATAAGTGAGACATCAATATCAAATTGAAACGCGATAGAAAAACTTCCCGGTGTCAACGTAAATTCTTTTGAAACGATCAGCTTCTTGCCGGCTCTGAAAGTAGTGTCTTTCGTTTGGAGATATTTTACAGCCAGATAAAACGCAGATTCTTCGCTAATAGTAACTTGTGTATCCAGGTTTATATTTCGAACTGCTCTTCCGTTAGCGGATGTAACAAAGCCATTCTTTTCATGAACACGGTAGCCCATACCCTCCACAGGAATCCCTTTATAATCTTGCTGCAAAAGGTGGTGTCGCATTCCAAGATCATCGGTGTTTGATTCCACTTCCGTGAAAGTGTATTCCGCAGGAATATTAAAATAGTTGTTGATGTTGGAAAGGAAGTTTGACGTTGTAACCGTTCTCTCCTTAAACTCCAGCGCCCTGGGCGGCTCATTCGAATTAGCAAAATAAATTTTCCCTTGTCCCGTGTTTGACGAGCTTATGGCATTCGTTGCTACCCTGGAATTTTGTTGCGCGAATCCTGTTGTAAGAGAAATACCAACAAATATGAAGAGCAGAATTCGCTTATTCATGGAGCAGTTTGTTCGAATCAAATTTGGCATTCCTTCTTTTACTTGATGGCGTTGTTCGTTTTTATTTTGCATCAAAACATCACTTCACTATATGTAACCAGTTTTTACAAGTAGCCAGTTCGCCAACCTTCACTTGGACATAATAGACT
>CBQWHS010000124.1:0-8819 GCA_967728665.1 uncultured Chryseosolibacter sp.
CATTGATGGCATGGATCGAAGTGATACGCGATGATCCGGCCATGAAAGAGAAAGGTCTCGTTGAGGAGTTGGAAAAGGATGTTCAGAAACTAAGAATTGTTACAGAGCGCTTTTCAAGTATAGGCTCATCGCCGGTACTTAAAAAAGAAAACGTTGTTCCGCTAATTCACAATGTCGTCAGCTATCTCCGGCCACGCGTTTCATCCAAAATTCGCATTGATATTTTCACCCTCTCGGATAACATAGCGGTGATGGTGCATGCACCGCTCTTTGAATGGGTAATTGAAAATCTTTGCAAGAATGCTGTGGATGCGATGGGAAGTACTGGAACAATTGCCATCAAAATCTTGCGCGGAAGCGAAGGCAAAGTATTTATCGATGTGAGCGATACAGGCAAGGGAATTCCACGCTCGAAATTGGATACTGTTTTCCGGCCTGGTTTCACAACAAAAAAGCGCGGCTGGGGCCTCGGGCTAACGCTGGCAAAACGAATTATTGAGACTTATCATAACGGCAAAATTTTCGTTAAGGCTTCTGAGGAAAATCAGGGAACAACATTCCGGATTTCCCTGAATGCGGCAGAGGTGTAAATTTCCATAAATTGGTTGAAATCCCGCCCGTTTTGGTGCCTTATCCAAGCGCCGAAGTCCCTTAAATTATCCTTAAGAAATCCGTTAATTGCCCTTTGTAGTTCGTGGTTTAAAAATTACTTTTGCGGTCGATTTTCAGACCTTTAATAAAATAAACAACGATGGCGAATATTGGAAAGATAACTCAGGTAATCGGCCCTGTGGTAGACGTAGCCTTTGACGGCGAAGGTTCTAAACTGCCGAATATCCTAGATTCACTAGTAGTAATGAAAGCTGACGGGACCAAAGTCGTTTTGGAATGCCAGCAACACCTTGGCGAAGACCGCGTCCGCACCATTTCAATGGAAGGAACAGAAGGTCTTGTTCGTGGAATGAAAGTTACTGACACGGGATCTCCAATCACGATGCCAATTGGTGACGATATTAAAGGCCGGCTGTTCAATGTGATTGGCGAGGCTATTGATGGTATTAAACAACCTTCAGGAACATCATCACTTCCGATCCACCGTTCTGCCCCAGCGTTCGAAGATCTTTCCACTTCAACAGAAGTGTTATTCACCGGTATTAAGGTTATTGATTTGATCGAACCATATTCAAAAGGTGGTAAGATCGGATTGTTCGGTGGTGCAGGTGTTGGCAAAACAGTTTTGATCCAGGAATTGATTAACAATATCGCGAAAGCATACTCTGGTCTTTCAGTGTTTGCTGGTGTTGGAGAAAGAACACGCGAAGGAAATGACTTGCTGAGAGAAATGATTGAAGCGGGTATTGTAAATTATGGTGAAGACTTTTTGAAATCACTTCACGGAGGTGGTTGGGATTTATCCAAAGTGAGCGACAAAGATCTGAAAGAATCAAAGGCAACATTTGTGTTTGGTCAAATGAATGAGCCTCCTGGAGCCCGTGCTCGCGTGGCATTGTCTGGCTTGACAGTAGCAGAATATTTCCGTGATGGTGACGGCACTGGAAAAGGACGTGATATTCTTTTCTTCATCGATAACATTTTCCGTTTCACACAGGCAGGTTCCGAAGTGTCCGCATTGTTAGGTCGTATGCCTTCCGCCGTAGGTTATCAGCCAACACTCGCCTCTGAAATGGGTGCAATGCAGGAACGAATTACATCAACGAAAAATGGTTCAATCACTTCCGTGCAGGCTGTTTATGTTCCTGCTGATGACTTGACTGACCCTGCTCCTGCAACAACATTTGCTCACCTTGACGCAACAACTGTATTGAGCCGTAAGATTTCTGAGCTTGGAATTTATCCAGCGGTGGATCCTTTGGATTCTACTTCACGTATCCTTCGCCCGGAGATTGTCGGTGATGAACATTACGATTGCGCACAACGCGTTAAGAACATTCTTCAACGTTACAAAGAACTGCAGGACATCATCGCTATTCTTGGCATGGACGAATTGTCTGACGAAGATAAACTTGTAGTGTCCCGCGCGAGACGTGTGCAACGTTTCCTATCTCAACCATTCCACGTAGCGGAAGCCTTCACTGGTTTGAAAGGTGTGTTGGTTGATATTAAAGACACGATCAAAGGGTTCAACGGAATTATGGACGGACTTTATGATCACCTTCCTGAAATGGCATTCAACCTCGTTGGAGGCATCGAACAAGCCGTTGAGAAAGGCGAGAAGATGATGGCTGAAGCGAGAGGATAAAGTTCATTGTAGATTTAAGATTGTTGATTGTTTGATTTGGCGTATTCCAAATTGAAATCATAAAATCCCAAATCGTAATTCATAAATTGAAAACATGTTTTTAGAAATACTCACACCAGAGAAGAAGATTTTTGAAGGAACTGTTTCCATTGCCACATTTCCGGGGGCTGATGGTTCATTCCAGGTAATGGATAATCACGCTCCACTGATTTCCTTGTTGAAAGAAGGATTGGTAGAGTATAAATCCAAAGAAGCAAAAGAAACACTTACGATCACTGGTGGTGTTGTTGAAGTGCTGAGCAATAAAGTTGTTTTGCTTGCAGACGGTGTGGTTGTATAGAAAACACGAGTTCTTAAAAATTCAAAAAGGTCGGTAATTGCCGGCCTTTTTTTGTTTTTAGATGACGTCACAAAAAGCGCGACCTTAAACGGATCGCGCTCACGTTGACGTTTTTTAAACTTTAAGCTTTATACTTTTCTATTGCTCCGCAATCCACTTGATAAAGAATACTACGCCAACAACCAGCGCCACAACGCTCAAAATCCAGAACACTGAATTTACTCCGCCAAAGAAACTCAGTGTCAGCGCGACTGCACCAAAAATGATAGCCATTTTCAAATTGTAGTCCATCACCTGGGTTTCTGTAATTGATTCGCCAGATTTTTTAGACTTCTTGTAATCTTTGATTACGGATTTCACTTCTTTTCGAAACGCCTTCTTCTCATCTTTTGTAAGGCTAGAATATTTTTTAGCAATGAGAGATTTTTGCTCACTTACCGAAGGTGCGGACGGAGTTGCGACAACGACAGGTGCTGCACTCGCAACAACGGATGTTTCATCGATTTTTAAGGGAGTTGAAACCACCTCGATTTGACTCACTTTAGCAGGTGCAGTTGCATTTACCGGAGACTTCTTTTTACCACTGTTGTAATCATAGTGATCAAAATAGTAAGCATACTTGGGTGTTGAACATGCTGCCAGTAGCAACACGCCGAGGAGAACGAGAAGAATATGTTTCATAAAGATTTGTTGGTTTTATTTTTGACGATTGAACATCGAAAAAAATCGTTCCATAAATCTTTTTTCGAAAGCCCAAAAGAACTGGAACTGTCCGAATAAAAAACCATACCCGAGTAAAATCACATTATACACAGGCAAAATGAATATATAATAGAGGATTGTCGCCAATGTTGAGCTGCCCTCGTCTCCGGCGAGCCAGTGAAGAATCGGTTTCTTAATGAATAGTACAGTAAAACCTGTGCAGGCAAAAACAATAAGAACAATCACTACCTGCCAGATATTGTTAAGTTTCCAGCGTTGTTGCAATTTTTCAATCCAACGAGGTGTAGCCATAAACTAATTAAATTTCAAAAAGGGTTTCCAGTATTCACTATCGGGTAATGGTGCTTGAAAAGCCATTCTCTCTTTCTTAACCGGATGAACAAATTCCAGCTGTCGTGCATGCAAACAAATGCTTCCGTCTTGATTAGCGTCATTATATCCATACTTCACATCGCCTCTGATAGGTGAGCCAACCGAAGCCAGCTGCACGCGAATCTGGTGAGGCCTTCCGGTGATCGGTTTAACTTCAAGCAAATAAAATCCAGAGTGTGAAGCTATAATTTCATAACTCAATTCCGAGCGCAGCGCATTTGGAGTTTCTTGTTTAAACGCTGTAGTCTTATTTTTCTTTTCATCTTTTAATAACCAATGCACCAACACGGCCTGTTCTTGAATGGGTTTGGATTTCACTAGTGCCCAATAAGTTTTCTGGGTTTCGCGTTCGCGAAATAACTCATTCATCCGATCCAACGCTTTTGATGTTCGCGCAAGCACCACAATTCCACTGACGGGCCTATCTAAACGATGCACAACTCCCAAAAACACAGCTCCGGGCTTGTTGTATTTTTTTTTGATATATTCTTTGCCAAGTTCCACAAGCGGTTTGTCGCCGGTGGCATCACCTTGCACTAACACACCGGAAGCCTTATTCACAACCAACAAATGATTGTCTTCATAAAGCACTTCAAACGGTTGGATTCGGTTCACAAAAGAAATTTATCAAAACAATTATACAAGAAGTCGTTCGATAAAGAACTAACGGTTTAAAATTAATATCTTCGAAACTCGGACACCTAACATCTCTTAATCAGGTATGAAATCCCTTGCTCTTGTTGCTTACGGTCTGGTCTTAACGGTTATTCTCTTGTCCTGTGGAAACCAGGAAAATGAGCAGTTGCGTGTCGAGAACGATTCGTTGAGAAATGAATTAACGTCACGTCACGAAATCGTAGCCGTGATGCGTGATGTAAAATCATTGATCGATTCGATTGACGCAAGTCGTCAAGTGCTCCGAATTGATTTAAATGAAGGAATGCCTTACGATCAATTTTCGTCACGCTTGAAAAATATCCACGCTTACGTAAAAGAGACCTCGGGTAAGTTGGCCGCAATGGAAAAAGAGTTGAAGGAATCCAATCATCTGGCAAGTGCCTATCTAATGATGGTTGACGCGTTGCAAAGTGAATTGCAAATTCGAATGAAAGAGGTGAGCAATCTTGAATCGATGGTGGAACAATATCGCTCTGAAAATAAAGGCCTCCTCGAAACTGTTAAACTGCAGCAAACAGAAATGACAGAAATGCAAAAACAAATTGCGTTGAAACAGCACGAGCTTGAATTGCTTAATGCAAAAGTGGAAGAGATGGTGAGCACGTTTAAAATGACAGAAGCAGACGCAGTTTATGCACGCGCCCAGGCTGTTGAGCAGGCTGCAGACAAAACGCGGCTTGCTCCTAAACGCAAGAGAGAAACGTATAAGGAAGCACTTGAACTGTATACGAAAGCGCTAACCCTCGGAAAGAAAGAAGCAAGTCAAAAAATCACAGAACTGGAGAAAAAAGTAAAGTAGCTCCGGTTCGGTATTCTTCAGGAAATTAATCTTTAAACTCGGACGTAAAATGGAAGTTGATGTCAGGAAAATTATCCTGCACCATTTGCAACCACGCTCTCGATTCAGCCATGAACACAAGCTTGCCGTCTTTGTCTGTTGCGATGTGACGTTGCTTTGAATCGATAAACTCCGCCAATTTTTTAGGATCTTTAGATGATATCCAACAAGCTTTAAAAATGTTTTGAGGGGCAAACTGAACAGTCGCGCTGTATTCGTTTTTCAACCTGAATTGAATTACTTCAAACTGCAATGCACCAACAACACCAACCACTTTTCTTTTTCCAAGCTGGTATGTGAATAGCTGCGCAACACCTTCTTCCATTAATTGAAGTAATCCCTTTTCCAACTGCTTCGTCTTCATCGCATCCAGGTTTATCACCTCTTTAAAAATCTCCGGAGAGAAACTTGGGATGCCCGTGTAAAGAATTTTTTCACCCTCCGTGAGTGTGTCGCCAATTTTTAAATTCCCCGTGTCGTAAATACCAACAATATCGCCGGGCCACGCTTCGTCAACAGTTTCGCGGTCCTGCGCCATGAAGGCAGTAGCATTTGAGAACCGTAAACTTTTGTCATGACGAACGTGGTAATAGTTGTTTCCACGTTCAAACTTGCCGGAACAAATACGAAGGAATGCGATCCTGTTCCGGTGCTTCGGATCCATGTTAGCATGGATCTTGAAAATAAATCCCGAAAATTTATTCTCTTCGGGCTCAATAATACGCACAGTGGTTTCTCGTGGAATTGGAGGCGGAGCAATTCTGATAAATGTGTCCAGCAGTTCCTGCACACCAAAATTATTTACGGCACTGCCAAAAAAAACTGGCGCTACTCTGCCGTTCAGATATTCATTTACATTAAAATCCGGGTAAACACCTTCAATCAATTCGACATCCGCCCGCAACTGCTTTGCATTATTCTCTCCAACGTAATCGTCAAGAATTTTATCGTTAATGTCTTTTATCTCAATGCCCTCTTCCACAGTAATCTTGCTAGGCGTGAACAGGTGCAGGCTCTTTTCATACAAGCTATAAACGCCTTTGAAAGTTTTCCCCATGCTGATCGGCCAGCTCAATGGGCGCACCTTGATATTGAGCTTTTCCTCAATTTCATCCAACAATTCAAAAGGATCTCTTCCCTCACGATCAAGCTTGTTGATGAAACAAATCACCGGCGTACTTCGCATCCGGCATACTTCCATCAACTTTTCCGTTTGAATTTCAACTCCCTTCACGCAATCAATAACCATGATCACGCTATCTACCGCTGTCAATGTGCGATACGTATCTTCAGCAAAATCCTGGTGACCTGGTGTATCCAGTAGATTGATCTTTACATCTTTGTAATTAAAACCCATCACCGACGTTGCAACAGAAATTCCGCGCTGCTTTTCAATCTCCATCCAGTCAGATCGTGCATGATCTTTAATTTTGCTGGACTTGACAGCTCCCGCTTTTTGAATCGCTCCTCCAAAAAGCAAAAGCTTTTCCGTCAATGTCGTTTTGCCGGCATCGGGGTGACTGATAATCCCAAACGTTCTTCTTTTCTGAATTTCTTCTTCGAGACTCATATTTTTATTAGTAGACATTTTTGTATCTACCGGGCATACCATTGAATGAACAGGTCGCAAAAGTAGTAAAATTGTACTTGGCTAGTCGATTTTAAGCCTACGAATAGTAAATTGATAACTAAAGAACCAACCATGCAATTCAGAAGATTTGGGCGAACAAACTGGCAGGTAAGTGAAATCGGTTATGGCATGTGGGGTCTTGCCGGATGGACAGGATCCGATTCGTCAGAAGTGATGAAAGCGCTCGAGCAATCGGTGGAACTCGGATGCAATTTCTATGATACAGCATGGGGCTATGGTGCTGGAAAAAGTGAAGAGATCCTTGGTCAGCTAATGAAACGTCACGCTACCAGAAAGCTTTATTTCGCAACCAAAATTCCTCCCAAAAATTTCAAATGGCCAAGTAAGCCTCACTTCAAACTTGACGATTGTTTCCCTGCCTCTCATATTATTGAATACACTGAGAAGAGTTTAAAAAATTTAAATGTTGACTGTATTGACCTTCAACAGTTCCATGTGTGGGAAGACAGTTGGGCAAATCAAGATGAATGGCAAAACGCCGTGATGAAACTCAAGAAAGAAGGCAAAATAAAATTCATGGGCGTAAGCGTAAATCGCTGGGAACCTGATAACGTACTGAAAACTTTACAAACTGGATTGATTGATGCCGTCCAGGTGATCTATAATATTTTCGATCAGGCGCCTGAAGACAATCTTTTTCCGTTGTGTCGAAAGTTAGATATCGGTGTTATTGCCCGGGTTCCCTTCGATGAGGGATCTCTCACAGGTACGTTGACCAAAGAAACCGTTTTTCCAAAAGATGATTGGCGCTCAACATACTTCGTTCCTGAAAATTTAAACGCAAGTGTTGATCACGCTGATGCGTTGAAGCCGCTGATCCCAGCAGGTATGACGATGCCCGAAATGGCGTTACGTTTTATCCTCGCGAATAAGGATGTCCATACGATCATTCCAGGAATGCGGAAGGTGCGCAACGTAGAGGCCAACATCCGATCGAGTGACGGAAAGACTTTATCTTCACCATTACTACAAAACCTGAAAGACCATCGTTGGGACAGAACACCAACGGAGTGGTCGCAATGATATGAAAAACGCGGTCTTACTTTTCCTCACCTGTGGATTAATAACTTTCACATATGGGCAAAGTAATCTCATTCAATATTTTGAATACGAGTATTTTCCAAAGGCAGATTTTTACCATTAATAAAGACTTAAATTATAAATGGGATTTGGGTAAGAATAGTCAAGAAGAGGCAATCGACTCATTTTCTGACGCTATTGAGAAAGGCGCGAGTGCCAATTTCCAAAATACTGATGCCTATTTTTTGCGAGGAAAAACATATTGGGAGACTGGCAAAAGCAAAAAAGCTATTGCCGACTTCAAAAACTAGTAGCACTAGGATATCCTCAAAATCGTGAATTCATCAACAACGTTCTTGCATCGTCTAAATAGCATTACTTCTTCTTCCCTTTCACAGGAGCAGCTGCAGAATTGCTCTTTTTCTGTGCTGCAGGAGTAAACGATGAGGCTGATTTCGCACCAGCTACCTTCTTTGCCTGTCCCGGTGGCAATGGTTTTGAGTTATGTACCACGAGTGTCTTTGTACATGATGAAAAGACTAAGACCGCCAGCACAAATGATAGGATTTGTTTCATTTCAACTTTTTTGTTCAAATAAATAACAAGCGGCTGAGCTTTTGGCGTTCAGGTAAGTAAATCAGTCTAAAACTAATTTTTGTCTTCTGAATTGAGAAATGCCATTATGTCAAATTGTCCGAAAATAGCTTGTGGCATAAGCATTGATCATTGCTGGTATATAATTTTTAAGAACTGTTGAACTTTTAATCCTGTAAATATCATGGGCAAAATTATTGGAATTGACTTAGGTACTACAAACTCCTGCGTGGTAGTTATGGAAGGTGCTGAACCTGTCGTAATACCTAACAGCGAAGGACTTAGGACAACTCATTCTGTCGTTGGATTTTTAGATGATGGAAATGGAGAACGCAAAGTTGGA
>CBQWHS010000125.1:0-8816 GCA_967728665.1 uncultured Chryseosolibacter sp.
GCGCCTCCTTTGCATTTCTCTTTGCGGTTAAAATGTACTGAATGCAGTTTCGGGGAGATAACGCTGAGAAGAGCAGAGTTACACGGAGAAATTTATCCTTTCATCCATGACTACAGTTCCTTTGGCTCTCTAAACAGAAGATAGCTGATCGATGCTGCTAACAGTAAGCCCTGCGGTAATAAAAATCTTTGGTGTCCTTCGTGTTACCGCTGTTCATTTGCATTCGAGACATCACCGGTAATATACCACCGCACAATCAGGTTTCTTCTCTTTGAAGTTTTTGATTTCCCGCTCCGAAATTTTTGTATTGTAGCATTTCAGGGACTTCAATGGTAATCCCTCCACTTCATCGAGGCTGGATACTTTTGTATTCGAGCAGTCCAATGACTCCAGGTTACTCAACGATCTTAGTGCATCGAGTTTTTTGATTTGTGTGCCGGAACAATTTAATTTTTTTAGATTTTGTAGCGATGCAAGAGGTTTGAGTTCGTCAACGGGTGTGTCGCTAATGTTCAGATCTTCCAATGCAGTAAATTGCGCCAACGTGTTAATCTGTTGCAGTGGACTACTTGTCGCGTGAAGCGATGTGATTGTCTTAAGATTCTCCAATACAGGAATGGCGCTGATACCCGTGCCGGAGAAATGCAATTCGCGAAGACGTATAAACTCACTCAATACAGTGAGGTCGTTTACAGCGGCATCTTTAAATGTCAATGATGAACGCTCTGCAAGCCGATGCAAATTTTCCCGCGTGGTTGTTGTGTCGTGTTCCATTTGACTTTGGAATACGTCTTTCCATTCTTGCGAAAGACTGTGCCACCACCGGTTCAAATGATTTGTTTTGTAGACGATGAGACACCGGGGATTTTGCTCCAGGAATTCCAGGGCGATGATGTCATGTACGGTACTTTGATCAATGAGTACTTTTTTTAATGAAGGTAAACCAAACAGTGGATCAAGTTTTTCAACTTTTGTACGATCAGCAATCAACTCTCTTAAATTCTTAAATCCCTTCACAACGGAGATGTCCGAGACGGCACAATCGCTGATATCGAGTTTTTGAATTTTTGTTAATTCAGCAAGGCCACTTAAGTCAGTGATAGAAGTCCTATTTGCTACAAGCGTCTTTAGGTTTGGCAACTTTCGAAGGGGCTCGACATCTTTGATTCGCGTTTTCCCAGCCACGTTGATGGAATCAAGATTAGTCAACCTGGCAAGCTCATCTTTCCCCGGCTGGGCACTGATTTTTCCCACAGCAGTAAACACATTCTGCCAGTCTATACTCAAGCTTTCCCACCACATTCTCAAATCTTTTGAATCGAACACAACCAATACGTTTTTATTCGCAGCCATGAATGCATCGGCGGCTTCACGTTTAATGCCCGTTTGATCGCAATAGATCTTTTCAAGCCTTGGAAGTCTTAACAAAGGTTTCAGGTCGTTGACTAATGTATAGTTTGCGTGCAGCAACTTAAGATTTAACAAACCTGCCAGAGGACTGAGGTCGTGGACGAGCGTGCTATCGATATTGAGCGAGGAGAGCTTTGGAAATTTTTTAACAATACCAATATCTTCGATAAACGTCTTCGCGATATTGAGATCAATCAGCTGGGTCAGCGAATCGAAGTCACTGAGGTTTCGAAGTTTTGTACCTTCCACATTCAGGCTTGTCAATGAACTGATGTCTTTTATAGGGGAGAAATCCATTATTGGTGCGCGATTCACTTGCAGATTTTGTAACACGGTCATTTTCTCCAATACAGATATGTTATTCACCTGCGTGTAATCCAGGTTCAGACGTTGAATTTTCGAAGCATATCGCAAGGGGGTGATGTCATTTATTTTGGTGTTGGATAAATTCAGTTCAATCAGTTCAGTCAGGTTTCTGATCGGTTTAAGGTCGGTGATATTCGTTGCCGATAAATCCAGCAATTTTAACCCCGTTAATTGAGCCAGTGGTTCTATATTTTGAATGAACCGATTGCTGTTTAAGTCGAGGTCGACTATTTCAGTAATTTTTTTAATATCAGTATAACGAACGCTGTCTTTAAAGTTTAGTTTTTTTGTAAAGATGTTTTTCCATTCGTAAGACAACTCGTTCCACCAGGTAACGAGAGCACCCTTAGGATCGAGTTGATTGGTGTAAATGCTTTCTATTTTTAAATCCTGACTTGCAGGGTCATAATTGATTTCGAAAAAGCGGATTATGTTTTTATTGACACTATTTCCATCGGATGTTGTACCAGATAAATTTCGAGTTGTTGAAACTTTGTAGAAGTCTTTGCCATCGGGCGTTGTTCCCTTCTTAATCGCATCGATCGTAAATTCAAATTTAGCATCGTTGAAAAAGAAATCTACGTCTTTAAGATACGCGATAATATCTTTGTTTGTGATGACGAGACGTTCTTCATCGAGATCATCCTCTACCTGGACTTTCTCATCTCTAAAAATCTTTGAATAACTCTGCGTAATTAATACATCTTTGTCGCGCGCAGGTGTTTCGCTGCTTCCAAGCGTATTCAATACGTATTGAAAGAATGCAACAATGTCCCGGACTTTCTTTTCGTCTTCTTCAGTGCTTCGCCCAGCTTCTGTTTTCGGAACTTGCGATGCAGGAGTTTTGGCAGTGCTCTTTTTTTGCGTTGTAGATTTTTGCTGACTCTTTGATGTGGAGGACTTTTGCGTTGTAGTTTTTTTTGTTGACTTCGTGTTTTTCTTCTGCGCAAGCAAATCTCCAGAGACAAGCAGCATTGTTGTCATCAGAACAAAAAAAGCATTCTTTCGAATGATCAAACTCAAGTACTTCAATTGCTTTTGAACCGCTAACATCATTCCATCATGTTATTGCATTAAATATTTTCGCAATACTTCTTTATCGGAGTCGGTGTTGAGTTTCACCAGGTTAGAGATCAGCCAACCTGTGTTATATCCTGGCCGGTTGAATTGAGACAATTCAAAATACCAGCCTTTGATCTGGAAAAAATGAAATGTCACTTGTTCAACCGAACGAAATTTTAAATTACCTTTTTTCATCTCGTACAGAAACAGCGAAAGGTGATCCGGTTGAAAACGTTTCACGGTAAATTGACTCATGCTGTCGCTGTTGGCGAAGGCCTTCCGAAGATTCATAAAGTCTAGTTCGTGACTCAATGGATGAAGAAATCGCCCGACCTTTGTTGTATCGCGTACAAAATACGGATCAAAAACATCGGCATGAACACGGCTGATAACCCACTTGTAACCGAGATGGTCCTTCTCCAATTCCATGAGCAGCGTGAAGGTTTGTGGCTTTCCATTCATCAGAAATGTTGCTTGAACTTCCGAAAACCAGTTGCTCCCATGGAAATTCAAAATAGAATATTCCGGATGGTCCAAAACGTCTTTTGCAAAATCTGTCTTGAGATGACCGGGTATTCCAGCATTTGAATCATCAAACAAAACACCGAGATACTTTTTTCTCAGTTTAACTGAACGATAGGATTTATCTTTCGGATAATACCGCTCACCCTTTTCGTCTTCTTCGCCATTGAATCTTCTGAAGAATTGGTTCACCTGTTTTGACTGTGCATAAAGCTTGCTCTCGTCTTCAGTATCCTGAATGATTTGTGAGAAAGCGCCATAACCGTTTGCAAAAAGCAATAGAAGAAAAAAGAAACCCTTGAATGGTGTCATCAACAGATTAAAGTTCAACTTATTTTTTACGAATGCCCAATTACCAATTATCTAATGACTAATTAATTCCTACGCTCCGGTCTCAGTTACTCTGATGTCCCCAAGCAACACATCCCAAAATTCAACTATTCTTCCGGATATCTGAGTCTTCTTACGCTCAACATATATGGTGATATCTTTTTTGGTCGTGTCCTTGTATTTCATGCCGTCATCAGACTCGCCTTCGAAGCGCTGATAAATGGTGACCACTCCAACATATCGTCCGTCAGGCTGACGCTCAAGATCACTGATATAATGAATGTCATACCATTTTATCGTGACTCGATCATAGTTCAATGCCATCAGTCGCTCAAAATATTTTCTCACTTTATAGTATTGAACTTGCTTGGTGCTGAGAGATGAAACTCCCATTTCACTTCCGGGAGAAAATAATTCTTCGGCACGATCCATTACACGTGAAGCCTCGGAGAATGCAGTTTTCTTATTTCCGATAATGGAGATGTATTTGCTAAGGTCGCGCACCTTTTCCAGGGCAAGTGAATCGATGGCTTGTTTGCGCTCCGCGCTGATGTCACCGGTTTGGGCATAAGTCATCGCGCCAAGCAAAAACAGAGACGCAAAAAAAGGTACTCTTATGTAGGATGATTTCATAGTCATAATGGTAGATGTTAGCGTTAGTTTTTCCGAAGTTCTACTTCTGTGATTTTCCCCGCGTTGTCGAATTGAAGCTTTTCGATTTTGTTCATATTCTTTTTCTGGTCTTTTAAATAATTGAGATAGGAAATGATGGTTGTTGGCCGATCATAATCCTTCTGGCCGTTTGATTCACTAATAATAATTAAAACCGGAGTTTGAGGGGAAGCGAACAATGTGAGCGCTTCGTTAATACTGGTGTTGGCAGAATTGAGATTGGATGAGCTGGCAATCGCGGAAAAATATTCTCCAAGTTGAGTATACGGAGTGCCGGCACGTGATGCCTTGTCTGCCTCTGCATCGCGTCGGGCTTTTTCCTCAGCATCTTTTTTGCGCTGATCTTCGTCCCGCTGTTTTTGAAACGCGGCCTCTTGTTCCATCCTCGCTTTCTCGGCGGCTGCGGCTTCCATAGCTTTCTTTTTACTCTTGCATCCAAAAGTGGAGATCATAACCACGAGTATGACCATAACCAGTTTTGACGAATTTCGGAATGAGTTCATCTGAATCGGATTTTAAGGTTGTTTTATTATAAACGAATACGGCCGTTATTATTATGCCAGTATTCACACTGGACTTTGTGTTGAAGTATTTCTACAGAGGATTTACGCGAAATTGGCTGATTTACCGTCATGAACTCAATGTTTTTTCGTTAATAGGCTTCCATTGTCCATGAACCATTAAATTCTTTTATTGTTATTACTAAAGTTCGCCTGCTCAGCCAATTCATTTTATTATCTAATTTCAGTCCTGCTCCGAAACTCTTCATGAATAATGCCAAAAATATTTTTTCGGTTGCCATTAAGTCAATCGCTTTTGCATGGCAAACAAACCGGAAACTTCTTCTGCTCCTGATCGGGCTCAACATGTTTCAGGGTGCCATCGTCTATCTTCAGTTTACTAGTTTTTCTTCAATCGTCGATGAAATTGTAAAGATCAAAAACGGACTCTCTGATACTTCATCCTTGATCCGTTCTTCAGTGATTTTCGGTTTTTCATTCCTGGTACCTACGCTTATTGGGAATGTTGTTTCCTTTCTGCGAACAAGGTTCAGATTGCAGCAAGGCGTGCAACTTGAATTGTATAAGATTGAACGTCAAAGCAATCTTGACATTGGTACGATTGAAAGTAATTCTTATCAGACGTTGCTTCGTGGCGCCCAGGAGTGGGGCAGTAGTAGTGTTCTGAATTTACAGGACTTTATTTTTACTTCGGCGACAAACTTCTCCGGCATTGTCACGTCGATGATCATCTTGTGGACGTTGAGTCCATGGCTGGTACTTTTTGCATTGATGGCTGCAGCTCCGGTTTACTTCTTTTATAAAAAGTACAGCATGGAAGTTTTTCGCGTACGCTACTTGTCCATCGATGACCATCGTGTTATTGGTAATCGGATATCGCATTTCGAAGAATTGCAAAAAGCTGTTGATGTGATTTTGTTAAAACTAAAAAATTGGTTTAAGAACCAGATTGCAGAACGCAAGCTTCAGTTTAACAAGAAGATCGTAGCTGCCGAAAAGAGAAAGGCTGTGTCGTATGGAGTTTTAAGCATGTGGTATTTGCTTTTTTTATTTGCTGCCATTGCCCTTATGACGAGGGAAGCATTAGTAGGAACGATAGCTGTTGGAGGACTCCTTCTTGCCTTCAATACGTACACAAGATTTTATCAAACGATCAACGGTTATGTTGAATCCATCTCATTTACGGAAGAAGCTGCCCGTTATGCTTCACGATGGTTTGAATTGTTTGAAATGGAACCGAAGATTGCTTCGAAAAAAGAGGCGATCCGTTTTGATTCAAGTAAGCCTCCTCTCGTTGAGTTTAGAAATGTTTCGTTTCGATATCCTAATGAATCGAATGAAAACCCGATGGTGATCAAAAACATTTCATTCTCGATCAAACCTGGCGAAAAAGTCGCCATTGTGGGCGTAAATGGTTCGGGAAAAACTACGGTGATCAAACTTCTTTGCCGGGTATATGATCCTACGGAAGGTTCCATCTTTATCAACGGAATCGATTTACGCGATTTGAATTTGGAAGACTGGCAAAGTGCCATCGGAATTCTTTTTCAGGATTTTCCGGTTTATAACTTAACAATGCGCGAATCCATTGGTATCGGGCGGCTATCCGCAACGTTGGATCAGCAACGCATTCAGGAAGCTGCGGAACATAGCGGTGCTGATGAATTCATAACGGACTATAATCAACTGATCTGGAAAGATTTTGCAGGCGGAATAGATCTTTCAAAAGGACAGCATCAGCGTATGGCTGTTGCACGAATGTTTTATCGGGATGCTGTGCTCACGATTCTGGATGAGCCAACGGCATCTATAGACGCAGTAACGGAAGAAAAAATTTTTACTTCCCTGGAGGAAAACACGCAGGGAAAATCAGTTATTCTTATTACGCACCGGTTCAGCACAGTGAAAAATGCCGATAAAATATTAATGATGGAACATGGCGAAATCATTGAAATGGGATCGCATCGGCAATTGATGGTCGAAAACGGAAAATATGCTGCGTTGTATAATATGCAGGCGAAGCGTTACGCAGACAGTGCCGTAAACTAATTTATTTCGATTTAATTCCGTGGATTTTTCGATATACGCGGGCGGGTATTCTTTCAATTTCCCTGAATCTTTTAACTTTACGGTTTAATACCTGTGCCGCATGAAATCAATTGTACTTATTGTATCCATTGTCTTTAGCCTTTCATGTTTTAGTCAACAGAATTTTCAACGGTATGAACTGGTGAAGATGGACAAAACCATCAACACTTTTCATCACGAGGCCGCACCGGTAATTTCTCCGGATGGATCTACGCTATATTTTTTCGTTCAGAATCATCCTGAAAACACATTTGGAAAAGAGGACACGCAGGATATCTGGATGTCCAAAAAAGACGACAAAGGTGTTTGGGGTACAGCCCAACATTTAACTTCTCCTTTCAATATTCATTCCTACAATCAGGTATTCACCGTTTTTGAAGATGGAACAATTTTCATAAAAGGAGGACGGAGTAAAGGGGAAAAAGGCTTCTCACTTGTTACAGGAGGTTCGCTTCGCGAATTGAACGTGAAAGATTTTAAATCCATGAACCTCGGAAGATTTTATGGAGCCACGATGTCGGCCGATAAAAAACATATTATTATTTATTTTAGTGAGAAGACGGGCATCGTCAGCGATTTATATATCAGTCATGTTCAATCGGATGGTTCGTGGTCTCGCCCTGCCCTGCTGAAGATAAGTTCGCCACAAGATGATGTCGGACCCTTCATCGGCCCGGATCAAAATACATTGTACTTCGCGAGCGCGCGTCAGGCTGCTGGACGTCAGGGCCAGACTGATATTTATAAATGTACACGATTGGATGAAACATGGACTAATTGGTCTACACCGATTAACATCGGAAAGCCAATCAATACCAGTGGTGAAGATTTTTATTTCACTATGGACAAAGCGGGCAACGTAATCACTAGTCGCGCAAACAAAGCAATGGAAGGCGCGCAGCTCGATTTGTATATGCTCGTTCCAAAGAATATAAAAATCAATCTTGTTGGTAATGTATTCAATCAAAAAACAAATGATCCTCTCACGGCTGACGTTGAAGTGAAAATGAAAGAGAAGGAGTCGTTAAAGCTTAAATCTCCAGGTGGGAAATTTGAAACGAAAATGCCTGAGGTTTCAGAATATTCTGTCAGTGCTTCTGCGCTTGGATTCTTGCCGAAGGAAGAATCGTTTAAGATTCCCGCATTGACAAGTGACACAACGATTACTGTGGAGATTTTGCTGACCCCCATCGCTAAAAAATTAATTTTAAATGGATCAGTGCTTGATAAGAAAACTGAAAAGCCAGTTAACGCCAAGTTGACGATCGTTTCTAAAGCTGATCGGAAATCATCTTCATCATTGCAAGCTGCCGATGGCCGATATGAAAAAGAAATTCCAAAACTTGGATGGTATCTTCTTTCAGCAACTGCAGAAGGTTATCTAAATGGAATTGATAGCGTTTCACTCGACAGCGAAGAGAATACTCCCGTGACGAAGGATATTTATTTACAACCGATAGAGGTTGGAGTGACCGTTCGTCTCAAGAATATTTACTTTGATTTTGACAAAACGACTCTGAAGAAGGAATCTTTTGTTGAGCTGAATAAAGTTGTGGATTTTTTAAAACAGAATGGCACAGTAGAAATTGAAATCGGAGGACACACAGATAATAAAGGTTCAGACGACTACAATCAAACTTTATCTCAGGGACGGTGTCAGGCTGTTGTTGACTACATCAGTAGTCAGGGAATCACGAGTTCACGATTAACGCCACATGGTTATGGTGAGTCAAATCCAATCGACACTAACGATAATCCAACAGGTCAGGCGAATAACAGAAGGGTGGAGTTTACTATTCTAAAGAAATAATCCTTAAGTAAAAATTTTAGGCGCCAATTCGTAGC
>CBQWHS010000126.1:0-8815 GCA_967728665.1 uncultured Chryseosolibacter sp.
CGACAATGAATAAAATTTCTAATTTAGAATTGTCCTAAAAATGGGGAGCTTACAAGAATATCTCACATTGTGAGTGCAGCTGGAAGATTGCGCAATTGTGCATATATAAGAACACACCAACGCCACGATTAAATTACGCACTGCCATTATTATTTTTTTATTTTACAATTATTTAACCTTCCACTTAAGTATTCATTAAACTTGGCTGTTCTAGTATTCAAACCTGTGGTACCTCCGTTCACCTTTTTCGTTACAAATGTGACATCCTTAGTATCAAGTTTGATTAAGTCGCCAAACTTCCACAAGAAGAACCCTGCTACAGAGTAAATAATGGCCTTCGTTTCATTTTCCAAAGGCGATGAATCCGTCTCCCAGTTGTATGCGGTGCCAAATAATTCGTTACATTTTTTTGACACGTCACGATAAGTGGCCCTTCCAGTCAATTGAATTGCACCACGACCTCGATACTTGTATCCATACCCAGTGCTAACATCTCCATTCCCATTTTTATTGGCATATACTAAGTTGAACAATTTTTCACCATTGCTAGTTTTCTGTGCTGTGGTCAGATTAACTTTCTTGTATACAGCCGAATCTTTTTCAATAAAAACAGTGGGTATTCTAACGTGAAAGGTAACACCAAGAAGTGATTTACCTTTACGGGTTCCTTCTACACATGTAAATGATTAGCTTCTGAAGTAATGAAACGAAACAATCGATCGATTCAAATTTTTCATTGACCCATTTAGTGTTGCCAAGCCTTATTGATGTAGAACAAAATCAATTGAGTTGATAATGATTGATTCCCCGATAGCGATCGATCGATAAAAATTCACTGCAAGGTTTTGAGCCATGGTCTATCGTGCACTCTTTGGATTAAGCCTCTCATTTTTCAATTATCTTTTGACTTCCTGATACTGTACCCATAATGGATCATTTGCAATACACTCAATCTTTTCACTCACTATTTCACCTACAGTGCAAGTGCTATATGAGGTTGTGCTATTGTTCAATTTAAACTTGCCTTTTGCCATAGAAAAATCTGAATAAGTTGACAAGGTTTTTGGTACAATACCGGAAGAGTTTTGTTTTTTCTGTTTCCAAAAATTCGGATTTTGTTCGAATCTAAAAATTTGAATTCTGGGGCTTTTTTCGATGGCTGCAAATTCATAGAGGTCAGGCGACAGTTCTTCATTGACTTTGTTTATCTCTAGAACATCACTAGCCGTCTCTTCTCTTGCCTTAAATGCAGCTAAATGATATTCGTAAGATGTCAAAGTTGTTTTCATAAAACATAATAGTAAATATTGGTTGGACACTGCTCTAAACACAGGATAGAAGCCAAATTGATCAACTTTCTTTCCCATAGAAGCTCCCGTTTCCATATTAAAACTTTCAAATTCCGATCTAACTTTCGACTTGTCGCCTTGGAAAAAGTATGTCGCGCACAAGTTTTGGTCAAGCTGATTGACCCTCGTAGCAACTTTTCTGAACGTTTCGTAATCGTTAAAGTGTTTGGTTTTGATCGGAAATTCCATCAGCGGAAATTTTGAAACAAAATTGACGAAGTCATTTCCTGTGTTGGACTGTCCCTGAATTTCAAAAATCGAGATCATTACGAAGTAAAAGACAATGTTATAGCGCATAGTTTTAATGATTAGGACGAATTTCAGTTAGTGTATAAAGCTTCTCTCTTCACGACTATCTGACACATGGGGCTTTACGGGTGAAGAATTGGTGGTTAAATCCAAGGGATTTCCCAAAATACCAACGACGAAGCATATAGATAAAAATGATCTGATAAGACAAAAGAGTAACCAGTTTGAATTGTTGATATCTAATGAACTTAATGGTAAAGCTCTTGATTTTGGGGATACTTTTTGGAAAGTTATCGAAGGTTCCAGCCCGGAAATAGTTAACATTCTCTCTTCATCGCCAAAATTAAAGCACGTAGTATATAGCGATAGGTACCTTTACACACCGCTATCCGCTCTATTAATTTCAAGAATAGTTAAATCACTTTCAATAAAGTGTCCGCAGTCAACTCCTTTCAGTCTTAAAATAAACTCAATGTCCTCAATTGAGTCTAGAATTTATAGGAGGCGATATGTGTCCAATAATTGGATGCCTGATGAAGAAAACTCAAGAAAGGAGACAATCGAAAATCTTAATACGGATGATTCAACAGTTTGCAAACTGAATTTAACGACTGATAGAAAGAATATCAGCCATGCAAGAACGCTTGATATTTCATTCGAGAATGGTTCGTCAATTGTGATTCGCTTCGATCAGGGAATGGGCTGTTGGGAGACTATAAACTACAATGACTTTCCTTTTCACAAAAACTCAACTGATCAAATCGACTGGTTGAACAAAGTGGGAATGCCCCTTTTGATTAAAAACAGTCAAGTATTGCCAACGCACATATTCGTCTCAATAAAGAACAACCGATAAAATTGAATGAACCACTGCTTAAGATGAACGTTACCCGCGACACCATATTCATTGGTCATGCTAATCCAGAGGATAATGAGTTTACTCTTTGGCTCTATCACAAACTCTCTAATGAGGGTTATAAAGTTGCTTGTGACTTGGTGAATCTCACTGGAGGTGAATCGGATTTCTGGAAAACGTTACAAGACATTCTTGAAAATCAAACATGCAAGTACCTATTGGTTTTCTCTAAGTCGACATTTAAAAAGCAGGGCGTCATTGATGAGTGGGAACAAGTTAGAGCCATAGGCAAGCGGGAAAAAATATCAGACTTTGTTGCACTACTCAAAATCGATGATGTTCCATTCGATCAAAGAATTGGTACCGTAACAATGAATCAATTTCGGTTCGACAAGTCTTGGGCAGACGGTCTTAAGAATCTAATTAAGAAACTTGACTTAGACGGAGTGCCAAGGCAACAGTCGCCCTTATCCGTTAATGATTGGCTTAAGAATAAATACACAACCTCATTTGCTGGACTAAAGAAGACCGAAGAGAAGTATCATTCAAATTGGATAGAAATTTCATCAATTCCGAAATTGATCTATTTCCACAGATATGCAAATGATACGCAGGCTGAAACAATATTCAAGGAGGTTGATTCATTCCCAATCATTCGGCATGACAATTACTTGATAACTTTTCTAGACGCACTTCCAAAGCAAGCCTTCGGAAAGGACTTTGAAATTATTCCAAAGTCAGTTGTTCCTATTGAGACTCATAAATGCTTCGAATATTATCCAGAGAAAGATTTCCCACATTTTCACGACTTAAGGAGATTTGTTGTACGACTGCTGAAACAATCATTCTTTCTCTACTTAAGAAACCTTGGCCTCGGAGAGTATGGGTTATCAAGTAAAAACAGTTGCTTCTTTTATCTAAAGGACTTTCGTCCTGATAATCGTGTGTTTTTTGATTTTGAAGGAAAGAAAACTCGGAAAGATCTTGTAGGAGACTATTTCGAAGACTTCTGGCATTACGCAATTAGCGTTCGCCCTATGTATCATCCCTTTTTTAGCTTTTCAATTAAAGGTCATATAGTTTTCACAACAGATGGCGTAAAGCCCTGGAAAGACAAAGACAAACAACACTCGGCTAGACGAAATAAAGGCAAGCGATTCTTTAATAAAGAATGGCGCTCAATGATGCTTGCATTTTTGCATAGTCTGGCAGAAAACAGTGTGACTATTTCTCTCCCTGGAAATGAAACGGAGAGTATTCATGTAAATAAGGAGCCGATAGTTTTCTTCAGTGAGATCGGTTACAATGACCCTATTGAAAAAGGCAGGGAAGTTCCAATCGATTATTACGAAGATGAGGAAGAAATAAGTGACAATCTAGAGTCAGAATATGGCAAGCAAGAACCGAATTTATAAATACAAAGAGCCGGAGCTACAGTTTAGCTATAAGCAAAATCTAACTGACCCGCGAGATGGCCTTACAATTTTTGGTCCATATGATAGAGGCAAAGTAAATGATTTCTCTGTCGGAATAATCGGAACAACGGATGGAATCAGAAGGTGTAAGAATTATCTGCAAAAGATTAACAAGCCGACTTATCATGTTAAACCGGATATTGCATATCCGTTTTTTCCTGGCTTTGAAACTGTGTTCGGTGTAAAACTAAACTTCAGCTCCGTTCCAGAAATTCAAATTGAAGAAAAGAGCATTCAACTCATTTCCCGTTATAGCGATAACCATATTAGAGTAGGTGAGCTTGTTGACCTCTATGTCGATCAAATAATTGATTTTAATTCCGTTAATGAGAAAAGACCCAATTTGTGGTTCATCGTTATTCCTGATCTCATCTATCAAGTAAGTAGACCGAATAGTTCAGTCACCGGAAAAGGTGCAATCACAGTTGGTATACCCGATGCTTATTCGGGACTATTGTTCAGTGATCCAAAAACTGAAAGATGGCAGAAGTCCTATTTCTACGAAAATCATTTCCACAATCAATTGAAGATTAAACTTCTCAAGCATACAATATTGACTCAGATTGTTAAAGAGAGCACTATCGCATATGATGAGATTTATCCCAAGAAGGCAGAGAAGTTGAGAATTTCCGACACTGCAAAGGCTTGGAATATCAGTACAACACTCTATTATAAGTTGGGTGGGTTGCCGTGGAAATTAGCAAGCATTCGAGAAGGTGTTTGTTATATGGGACTTACTTTTAAAAAGGACGAAACTCAATTTAGTCCAAAATTCGCTTGTTGTGCTGCCCAAATGTTCTTGGACTCCGGTGATGGAATGGTCTTCAGAGGAAGAGTGGGGCCATATTATAATCCAGTGACGGAGGAGTATCATCTTACGAAGGACAGTGCAAAGGAAATGCTTAAGCAAGTGATTGATGCTTATAAGAAGAGTAATAAAGGCAAACTCCCCAAACAATTGTTCATTCACGGAAAGACTTTGTTCGAAGATGATGAATGGAGTGGCTTTTTAGAAGCAGCAAAGGAAGAAAAAGAGTCCATCAACTTGATCGGAATTAGAATTGTGAACGAGAAGGATTTTAAGCTGTTTCGTTCTGCTGGCGATTTCCCAATTCTTCGTGGTTCCGCCTTTATAAAAAAAGGTAATGAAGCTTATTTGTGGACGAAGGGATTCATTCCTAGAATTCAATCAGTCTTGGGATTGGAAACACCTAATCCATTGAATGTAAGAATAGTTAAAGGAGAAGCAGATATCAATGACGTATGTAGGGATATTTTATCATTAACGAAGTTAAATTATAACTCTTGCATTTTTTGTGACGGACAACCGGTTACTTTGAAGTTTGCTGATACCATCGGAGAAATACTGACAGCAGGGCCAAATGAAAACCTGACGGTACTTCCTTTCATGTATTATATCTAGCTTGAAGCTTCACCCTCAATCGAAGCCGCTAAAAAAATTGCCGATGCTTTCGGGGTTGTCTCTTGATTACCTGGTAGGTGAAGGATCCAACGCTGCTTTTGATAAGGCTACTCTAAATCACTTGCAGGATTTGCAAAGCTTTCTGCTGAAGATAAGAGTACGCGCTGCTCGATGCATTTCTGCTTAAATGCAAAATTCAAAAAATATGGAAAGCTATTCGCATAAAGCAAAAACGCATTCCATCAATCTTAATGCTCGGATGAAAAATTGTAATAAAATCGGCCCCAGGTATGTAAATATCTTCCTCTGAAGAATGGCTATTGCCATGTAGATCAAGAGTTATTGTGCGTCCAATAAAAGACGAATCACCCACCTTCCCAGCGCTCTATCTTCCTTCCAGTGTTGAGGCACATTACAGTGCTGAAACCTTTTCTTAAATTTTTATGAGTTGTTGATATTTGTTATTCCAATAAGTATCAAATAGGGAATTTGTGTTCCTCTTCCTTGGGGTGCTTTTTTTTATGGGTTTCAAACGTGTTTAGTTGACGTCCACATCAAAGTTAACTCTCCGTTTGAATATTCAACCTCAGAGCAAGTCAGACATAACACTTGCATTTAGTTCTTGTAAACGCCTTTAAAGATGACATGAAGCTCTCGACGAGAAAAATCACAGTAGCGCTAATTCATACATATTAAGAAACCACTTGAAAAGCGGTATATGAACGAGTATTCGAAGGATTAATTAAAACAAAATAACGGGAGGCTGTTGCCTCTGTTTGACTTGTATAATTTGATCTTCAACTAAAAACGTACACGGTGTTTTAGGAGATTTTTAAATAAAACCATGCGCAATGAAAATTTATACGTGGTCGAGGTGCACAGGCAAGTATTTCATAACAGAGAACGGGCAAATTTTAATGACAATCACTCCGTCATCTTATTAGTACATGCGTGAGACTGATAGTGTTTCTGATTTTACTCTTATCTCTAACCGAGATCGTCGAGGCACAAAATTGTTTAAGAAGCAGGGTTGTCAATTCCGAAACTGGCAGTCTTCCTTTTGTGTCCGTAACGGTGCCTCAATTAGCGGACGAGGCACCTCATTATTCTGATGTCGTTTTTGTAAGTCAATTCTCAACGCATAAAAGCATGCCTTTTCGAGATTGCCATTTGACAAACCAAGATCAATTAATCGGCTGATCTCCTTTTTTCAAATCAACCATGAATCCGAAAATTACAAGTCCCACACTCGCCAACGGACCAGACATGATGCACATCAAAAAGGTTTGACCGTCTCCGTGACAAGCTAATTTAGTTCCTAATAGCAAGATTATGATTGACGTGTTCAGCAAAGTATAAATGCCAAGGGAAAAATATCTAAAGTGAGTTTCAAGCGCTTTTCTTTTTTTGTGATTTATTAACGTATGGATTCGCTTCAGATACCACCACACCAATACCCCCGTCATCGTAATGCAAGTCCACAGCACTATTTTATATCCGGTTTCACATTCTCCGGGTAAGTACTCAAGAAATCCTGCTGATAAAACTCCCGGGAAAAGTGTCCACGTCGGAAATATTGGAACGAGTGAAATTGCTGCATTCTTAAGTGAGAACTTTGTATAACGTAACATGTCCATGATATGTAAAGTTACAAATCCTGCAAAACAAACGAACGAAGTTCGTCCAGTATGACCGTTCTATTTGCTGGCGCTCTCTGCGTCCTATTTATTCTATTTGATTAAATATGCAACCATCGGTGATTATCCACGATTGTTATAAACAGCACTTTCAAAATCTTTGTGCCTTTGCGGTAAATGTATTTGTCTTTTTGTTGACTAAGATTGTCAAACTACAACAGCAGGTCGTTATCTTCTTACGTTTTCTTTGCTTCGCCAAAGAAAAGTAACAAAAGAAAGGCGAGATCGAAATAATGCTGCCTTACGCACATGCCGGACCACGCCCGCATTTCGATCGGGCCATCGCGCGCCTCACAAGACAGTTTCGTTATTCGTACCTTGAACTCAAAACTCAGAACTTTAAAGTTTCCTAACGAACGAAGTTCGTCCAGTGTGACCGTTCTATTTGCTGGCGCTCTCTGCGTCCTCTTTATACTCTATTCGATTAAACGTTCACAATCGGTGATTATCCACGATTGTTATAAACAGCACTGTCAAAATCTTTGCGCTCTTTGCGTCAAAAGCATTTGTATTCTAAGATTATCAAGCTGCAACAGCAGGTCGTTGTCTTCTTACGTTTTCTTTGCTTCGCCAAAGAAAAGTAACAAAAGAAAGGCGAGATCGAAATAATGCTGCCTTACGCGCATGCCGGGCCGCGGCCGCATTTCGATCGGGCCATCGCGCCCCACAAAGCAGAGTTTGCGTTATTCGTACCTCAAACTCAAAACTCAGAACTTTAAAGTTTCCCAACGAATGAAGTTCGTCAAGTGTGAATGTTTTATTTGCTGACGCTTTTTGCGTCCGTTGTATTTACGAATATTGATCTGCACTGTCGATGATTATTCCCATACAGATGTAAAACAGGACTTCAAAACAAGTCATTGTGCCTTTGTACTATGTGGCAAATTTGTCTTTGTGGTAGATGTGTTTTTTGTCTTTCCCTGTTAAACACCAAACTTAGTATCTTAGCGTTTTATCGAAAAACACATGAGACGCCTCTTACCTGTTATTGCTCTAATCATTATATCCCTTCATGCTTATGGCAGAAAGATTAAGGGAGTTATCATCACCAATGGAAAATCCAGGGAGGTTATGTTTGATATCAAAGTGCCGCTGCTTGCCGGCGAACCGAACTTTGAACGCACTCAATATAGAGTTCGCTACTATGATGAAAGTGGAAAAAAGCAGACCCTTCGCCCCGATGACGCTGATGAGATCCGGTTCGATTTCGAAGGCATGCAGGTTCGCATGATCTCAGTTTCCAACACCCTTGGCGCTGGAAGCATTTTCTCGAACGTGAAAAAAATATTTTTGAAACTTGAAATCGATGGAGCATTAAGGCTCTATCGCTATTACTTCAAACAAACCACTGGCGGTTCCTTTGGCGCAAGTGGTGCGTATTATCCGGGTACGAGTTACACTGTAGACAATTTGATCTTTCAAAAGGGCAATGGTCCACTCAAGCAACCTCGATCTCTTGGCTGGCGTAAAGACATGCTTGATTATTTTAGTGATTGCCCGGCGCTACGCGAACGGATTGAGAGCAAGGACTTGAGAAGAAAAGAAATTGAAGCGATTGTGATTTATTATAATCAGCAGTGTGCGAAGTGATATAGTTTAAAGTTTCGAGTTTAAAGTTTATAGTTTATAGTTCATAGTTTATAGTTTCTGACTCAACAACTGTGTGATGAGTTTAAAGAGAGGAAGTTCAAAAGCAAAAGCTTAAGGAAACTTTGAGAGTCTGAAACTCTTTGAGCTAGCGAAACCAACAACCGATTAACATGTCA
>CBQWHS010000127.1:0-8782 GCA_967728665.1 uncultured Chryseosolibacter sp.
CTGTATATCAATAATCATAACGGCACTTTTAAAGAATGTCTTCCTGAGCAAATAAAAAGCATTAGCGGTGCTTCGATGGGAGCAGACCTTGCAGACATCAATAACGATGCATGGCCTGATCTCTTTGTCACGGAGATGCTTCCGAATGAAAATGCCAGACTTAAAACGCTCACAACGTTTGAAGACTGGAATCGCTATCGATACAACGTTGAAAACGACTATTATCACCAGTATACGCGAAACATGCTACAGGTCAATAATGGCAACGGAACGTTTAGCGAACTCGGCAGGCTTTCCGGAGTGGAAGCTACCGATTGGAGTTGGGGAGCGCTGCTCTTCGACATGGACAATGACGGCCTGAGAGATATTTTCGTTGCCAATGGCATCTATCAGGACCTTACCAATCAGGATTTTCTTCAGTTCGCCAGCAATGAAACTTTTGTAAAATCTGTGATGTCGAAAAAAACGGTGGACTATAAAAAGCTCACAGAAATTATACCCTCTAATCCGATAGCCAATTTCGCATTTCGCAACCTGGGTAATTTAGCATTCAAGGATAGCGCATCAGAGTGGGGGTTAGCAACTCCAGGGTTCTCGAACGGTTCGGCCTACGGAGATTTGGATAACGATGGCGATCTTGATCTGATCGTCAACAACGTGAATATGCAAAGTTTTGTCTATCGAAATGAAACCGACAAACTCTTGTCAGATCACCATTTTTTAAAGTTCGTGTTGAAGGGCGAAGGCAAAAATACATTTGCAATCGGCACGCGAATCACAGCCGAAAGTCAAGGACAGACATTTTATGTCGAACAAATGCCCATCCGTGGTTTCGAATCATCGGTTGACCCTCGACCCAACATTGGCCTTGGCAAGATCGCGATGCTGGATAAAATCACCGTCGAGTGGCCTGACGGCAAAGTTACAGTCCTGGATTCTATAAAAAGCAATCAAATTATAACACTTGAGCAGCGCGATGGAAAGCTGCCGGTCAATCAACCAAAAAGCGTCGAGTCAATAACGCCATTTCATGAGATCACTGAGAAAAACAAAAAAATAGACTTTGTTCATCAGGAAAACACATTTGTTGACTTTGATCGCGATTACCTGACCTACCATATGTTGAGCACTGAAGGTCCAAGACTGTCGAAAGGAGATGTAAACAAAGACGGAAGGGATGACTTTTATATCGGTGGTGCAAAAAATTCGCCAGGTGCGTTGTACGTTCAGTTGCCAGATGGAAAATTTGTACGCACAAATGAAGAACTGTTTGAAGCAGATAAAGAATCGGAAGACCTGGGTAGTGAATTTTTCGATGCTGATAATGATGGTGATCAGGATCTGTACGTGTGCAGTGGCGGAAACGAATTTTCAAGCAACTCGATCGCGTTGATCAATCGACTTTACTTCAATGATGGCAAGGGACATTTTAAGAAGTCGCCACAAATTTTGCCTGTCTCAAACGCATTTGAAAGTACGTCATCGGTGAAAACTGCCGATTACGATAAGGATGGTGATCAGGACTTATTTGTTGGAGTAAGGATCCGTCCATTTTATTATGGATATCCCATGAATGGGTACATCCTCAATAACGATGGTAAAGGAAATTTCCAAAATGTATCTGACGAGGTTGCACCGGCCCTTAAGAATGTTGGTATGATTACGGATGCACAGTGGGCCGACATAGACAATGATGGCGATCATGATCTCTTGATTGTAGGGGAGTATATGGCCATAAAAATCTTACTAAATGATTCCGGAAAATTCAAAGATATTACTGACGTTGCAGGACTGAGTAAAACAAACGGATGGTGGAACCGAATTGAGGCTGCGGACCTGGATGATGACGGAGATGTTGACTTTGTTATCGGAAATCACGGACGGAACTCAATGTTCAAAGCTAGCGCTACCCAGCCCGTTAGCATGGTCGTAAATGATTTCGATCAGAACGGAACCATCGAACACATCGTAAGCGCTTATCGTGGAGGCAAAAATTATCCATTTGCATTGCGGCATGAATTGATCAATCAAATTCCTTCTTTTAAAAAGAAATACCTTAAATACGACAGTTACAAAAATCAAACAGTGTCGGACATTTTTACCGCAGACCAATTGGCGTCCGCCATTAAGCTTGAAGCATATGAATTGTCAACGTGCTTGTTAATTAATAATGGCAATATGAAATTCACATTGCGGCCATTGCCACTTGAAGCACAATTCTCTCCGGTCTATGGAATAGAGATCTCCGATTTCGATGACGATGGAAGTGTGGATATTCTGCTCGGTGGAAATCTTTACAGTACAAAACCTCAAGTCGGCAGATACGATGCAAGTTATGGCCTCTTCTTGAAAGGTAATGGAAGGGGCGATTTTACTCCTGTAAAGGCGTCGAGCTCGGGTATCAATATCGAAGGAGAAGTGAGGGACATCTTGGCCTTGAAGTCTTTGAATCGAAGAATAATTTTAGTGGCCAGAAACAATAATTCGATTGTCATGTATGAAACAAATCAAAAGTGAATCGAAAAAGAAACCTATCGATTGATTTTTTTCTGACTGTTTTAATCTTTGCTTTTCTTTCATGCAATGATGAACAAAATAATAATTCTTCTTCGACCCTTTTCCGGCGAATGCCGGCCACGCAAACAAAAATAGATTTCAATAATACATTATCGGAGAATGATGAATTCAACATTATTGAATATCTCTATTTCTATAATGGTGCTGGCGTTGCCACCGGAGATCTCAATAACGATGGCCTGACAGACATTTATTTTGTCTCTAATCAACAATCCAATAAGCTATATCTCAATAAAGGGAAATTCGAATTTGAGGATATAACAAATAAAGCTGGAGTAGCCGGTGTTGGAAACTGGAAGACGGGAGTTACTATGGCGGACGTAAATGGCGATGACTTCCTGGACATCTTCATCTGTGGTGTCGGAAAATATAAAAGCTTTAATGGAAGGAATCAATTGCTTATCAATAACGGTGACCTCACTTTCACGGACAGGACTGAAGAATACGGGTTAAGCTTTCAGGGGTTCTCTACACAAGCATCATTTTTTGACTATGACAATGATGGTGATCTGGACATGTATCTTCTGAACCATGCAGTACGCAGCATTCGTTCTTACGGCGATGTTTCCCTTCGTTATCAAAGTGACCCGCTGTCCGGTGATAAACTTTACAGAAACGATGTCAGCGCGGGAGGAGAAATCAAGTTCACAGAAGTAACATCGCAGGCAGGAATTTATAGCAGTCAAATCGGATATGGCCTTGGTGTTGGGATTTCTGATATTAACAATGACGGCTATCTTGATATTTATATTGGAAATGATTTCCAGGAGAATGATTATCTCTACATTAACCAAGGCAACGGAACATTTAAGCAGGTGTTGGAACTTTCGATGCCACACTCTACCCGATTTTCGATGGGTAACGACATCGCTGATATCAATAACGATGGATGGTTTGATATTCTTTCACTCGATATGCAACCAAATGAGGAAGCTATTATCAAAACAACATCTGGTGATGATAGCTACGAAATCTTTGAATACAAACTGAGGTTTGGCTATCATTACCAGTTCACACGCAATACGCTTCAACTTAACAGGGGCGTTGATCGGACAGGAAAACCAATCTTCAGCGACATTGCTTCCCTCGCAGGTGTTGAATCCACCGACTGGAGTTGGTCATCTCTTTTTGCCGATTTTGACAATGACGGCTTCAAAGATCTATTTATCACCAATGGCATTCTGAAACGACCGAATGACATGGATTATCTCACCTACATAACAGACGATTCCGTGCAACATCACTTTACCGACGCACAGTTCATTTCAAAAATGCCTTCAGGACAAGTCCCGGATTTTCTCTTCAGAAATAAAGGCAATCTTACTTTTGAGAACATGGGTGGCCGGTGGATGGACCTGCAACCGGATATTTCGAACGGTGCCTCTTACGCCGACCTCGATAATGATGGTGATCTTGACCTTGTCATCAACCACATTGGACAGCCTGCGTCCATATACCAGAACGATTTGCCCCGCGACAGCACACATTTTATAAACATTAAATTAAAGAGCAACAACAGAAATACATTCGGAATCGGCAGCAGGGTAATTGCCTATTTCAATGGAGAAGAATTTCACCATGAGCAGATTCCAACACGAGGGTGGCTTTCTTCAGTGGACTACACAATCCATGTTGGACTTGGAAAAAATACGAATGCTGATTCTATAAAGGTGATTTGGCCTGGAGGAAAATTTCAGACACTAAAAAATGTCAACTCAGGTCAAACCGTGCAATTAGAGTATGAACAGGCAAAAGGATCATGGAACTTTCAAAAAAATAATCGTGTAGAGTCTTCGCTACTGGAGGAAGTTAACGAAAGCATTTTTGTGCATCGCGAAAATAATTTCGTTGCCCTTAATAACGAACGCTTAATGCCTCACATGGTTTCCACACAAGGTCCCGACATTGCTGTAGGTGATATTAATATGGATGGCCTTGATGATTTCTTCATAGGCGGAGGAAAAGGACAAGCTGGTGCATTTTTTTTGCAACGAACCGCAGGCAAATTCACTCAGGTTGATCAGCCAGTATTGATGGCGGACTCATTGGCGGAAGACACAGCTTCGGCCTTATTTGACATAGATGGAGACCGCGACGATGATCTTCTTGTCGTTGGTGGAGGACAGGAGTATAACAGCAACAGCAAATACCTGCTGCCCCGTTTATATATTAATAACGGCAAGGGAATTTTTAAAAAAGCTCAGGGAAGATTGCCCCAAATTTTTGTTGAGGCATCGTGCGTAAGTCACGCTGACTTCGACAATGATGGCGACCAGGATGCATTTATCGGAGGTAGGGTGGTGGCGGGAAAATACGGTATCAATCCTTCAAGTTATCTGCTCGTTAATGACGGCAAGGGAAATTTTTCTGATCGGTCTGCAGATTTGTTGCCCTTGGCCAAGGATTCTTTAGGAATGATTACAGATGCAGTGTGGCGTGACCTAAATGGAGATGGACTCAAGGATATGGTGTTGACAGGCGAATGGATGCCTATTACAATTCTTATCCAGCAAAAGAATGGAAAGTTTGAAAATCAAACGGAACAGTATGGGCTAAAAAATACGGAAGGTTGGTGGAACTCACTTGCGGCAGCAGACTTTGACAAAGACGGGGATATTGATTTTGTAGCAGGTAATCTAGGTCTCAATTCGAGATTGAAGGCTTCAACCGATGAACCGATTGAACTTTTTGTCGGGGACTTTGACGAGAATGGAGGCTATGAGCAAATACTGACATATTATAATAAGGGCATAAGGTATCCTTTCGTTTCCAGGGACAATCTTGTGAAACAGATCCCTTCGTTGAAGCGAAAATTTTTGAAGTATGATGATTTTAAAAATGTAAGACTTGAAGATATCATCGACAAAAAACGATTCGGGGACGTTGTTTATAAGAAAGCGGTTTTATTTTCTTCGGTATATCTTGAGAACAGTGGCACCGGACGATTTATTGTTCATGAACTTCCCCAAGAAGCCCAGATGTTTCCAATTTTTGCTTTTGGCGTAAGTGATGTAAACCATGATGGTAATCTGGATATAGTAACTGGCGGAAACCTGTTTAGTGTACAACCTGATTTTGGGCGCTATGACGCTGGATACGGATTAGTCATGCTGGGCAATGCTCGAGGAAATTTCGTTCCCGTCTCGCCTCAACGATCAGGATTCATCGTAAAAGGCGAGGTCCGCGATATCGAAGTGTTGATAACTTCTTCAAATGAACCGTTATATCTAGTGGCTCGAAATAATAATTCACTCATGATCTTTAAACCCGAGAAACCATGAAACAATATTGCTTCATAGTATGCCTGTTAATAACATCTCAGATTTTTTCGCAAGCACCTGAATGGACAATCGAAACTAAAAAGATCGATCCTAGCAAGTACTATGGTGTCACTGTTGCTAACGGAATGATCGGACTTGTTTCTTCGCCAGAGCCAATGAAAATCCGCGATGTTGTATTGAATGGTGTATATGATTATTACCAACGTGGTCGAGTATCCAACATTTTGAAAACGTTCAATCACATCAACATGAATCTCGATGTTGATGGACAGCGGATCGGTTCTAAAGAAATATCGGACTATGCACAAACACTTGACATGCGGAAGGCGCAATTAGTAACATCTTTCAATGTTGGTGATAAGCTTTTTGTTCGCCACACCATTATGGCATTGAGACACTTGCCATATACTGCCATGGCGATCGTAGAAATCGTAGCAAAAAAGAATGTGCGAATTACTCCGCAGAGTGTAATCGAGGCGCCCAACCATCTTACAGACGTTCGAAATCTTTTTAGTGAAATCGATCGGCCACATGTGAAGATTCCGTTGCTCACCTCGGTGGGAAAAAGTCCATCGGGTAAGCATACTGTTGCGGCAAGTAACAGCATCATATTTTCTGAACCGCATGGTCAGGAACCTGATCTTCTTCATGAAGATTGGGATTACAACATGCACCTGATGAAATTCAAAAAGGACTTGCGAGCAGGGGAGACATACAAATTCACCATTGTCGCTTCTGCTACTTCAACAGGAGATTTTAAAGATCCAATGAATGAAGCCGAGCGACTAACGGTATTTGCAAAATTAGAAGGCACGGAAAAATTATTGAAACGACATGAAGCGGAGTGGTCCAGGCTTTGGAAAAGTGACATCGTGATTGAAGGTGATTTACAAGCACAGAAAGATATTCGCTTTGCGTTATACCACCTATATTCTTTTGTGAGAGAAGGCACAGCATTCAGTCTCTCGCCAATGGGATTGTCGGGCCTGGGTTACAACGGACATGTCTTTTGGGATACTGAATTATGGATGTATCCGCCAATCTTGATGCTGCAACCTGAGATGGCAAAGTCCATTCTCGAATACAGGTTTAAGAGACTTGAGGCAGCACAAAGAAATGCATTTTCGCACGGCTATAAAGGAGCCATGTTTCCATGGGAGTCTTCAGACGAGGGAACAGAGGACACTCCTGTCTGGGCGCTAACGGGTCCATTCCAACAGCATATCACAGGTTGCGTTGGTTGGGCATTTTGGAAATATTATCAAGTGACAAAAGACAAAACGTGGTTGCGCGATCGTGGCTACCCAGTACTAAAAGAAGTAGCTGATTTTTGGGCAAGTCGTGTTGAGCGAAATGGTCCGGGTAAATACGAAATCAACAATGTGATCGGCGCAAATGAGTGGCAGGAGAATATTGACAACAATGCTTTCACTAATGCGATGGCCATCACTGCGCTTCGTTATGCAACACAGGCTGCAAAAGAATTGGCGTTGCAGGCAGATCCTGATTGGGAACATGTTGCGCAGAATATTCCAATCCTGAAATTTCCGGATGGTACAACGAAGGAGAATCGGACTTATGATGGTGTCGAAATCAAACAAGCCGATGTGAATCTTTTAGCATATCCATTGGATTTCATCACTGACCGTGCTCAAATTGAGAAAGACTTGAAATATTATGAACCTCGAATGTCTCCTAATGGTCCCGCAATGGGCAACTCTGTTCTGTGCGCATTGTATGCAAAATTAGGCAATGCAGAAAAAGCATACGAGTGGTTTGTGAAAAGTTATAAGCCAAATGAAGTTCCGCCTTTCGGTGTTATATCAGAAACTGCGGGAGGAACGAATCCTTATTTTGCGACTGGTGCCGGTGGACTGCTACAGGCTGTATTAGGAGGGTTTGGCGGTCTGCAAATAACAGATCAGGGAATTGTGCAACAAAAATCAGTTTTACCCGGAAAATGGAAAGCGATGAAAATTTTGGGAGTCGGTGCATCTGATAAAGACTTTGTCGTGAAGCCATAAATGTTGGCGGCCTGGCGACTGATCAAAATCATTTTTTTTAGACTGTGTTTTCGTAAATTTGAGTTCTATCAATACCCATATGCTAAAAGTATCACTAAAGTTTGTTGTACTGAGTTTGATGTTTACAGCGTGCTCGTATACACAACGTGAAGATTGGAGAGTTAAGACACAAAACCCGGACTTAGTTCACCGTTCGGTAAAGCAAGTGACTGATGTTATCGTTCACGATATATTTTCTCCACCGGTGGCATCGCGCATCTATGCATACATGAGCATCGCTGGATATGAAGTGGCGATTCATCAGGACGCACGATATACAAGTTTGGCAGGGCAGTTGACAGGCCTTGAGACAATTCCTCAGCCTGATCCGAAAGAAGAATATTCGTTTCCATTGGCAACTGTACAAGCCATGTTGAAAGTGGGTCGGACGCTTGTTTTTTCTGAAGATAAAATGGACGCCTTCTATGGGAAAATCATGGAAGAATTTAAACAGTCAGGAATGCCGGATGAAATTTACGATAGATATGTAGCCTATGGCATTGCAGTTGCCGATCACATTATCGCATGGTCTTCTAAAGACAATTACAAACAGACAAGATCGTTTCCAAAATATTCGATTGAGGACGATGCGGCGACATGGAAACCCACACCTCCTGCGTATATGGATGCCGTTGAACCACATTGGAATAAGATAAGGCCATTTGCCATTGACTCAGCTTCACAATTTGCGCCAGCGCCCCCAACGAAATTTTCGATCGATAAAAAAAGTCAGTTCTACAAAGAAGCGGAGGAAATTTATCTCATGGTAAAAAATCTTACGGATGAGCAGCGACAAATTGCTTCCTTCTGGGATTGCAATCCGTTTGTGATGAATGTAAGAGGCCACGTGATGTTTGCTAC
>CBQWHS010000128.1:0-8753 GCA_967728665.1 uncultured Chryseosolibacter sp.
GATTAATTGCTTTATCAAGCTCAACCCTGACATTTCACAACATGATTTTGAAGAGAAACTTCGCACATGGCATTTAAAATATTTCACTGGCAAATATGCCGAAGACGGAAAGAACAGACGATACATTTTACAACCCTTAAAAGAGTTGCACTTCGATTCAAGATTTCAAAATTTCAGCAGAAGAACCGTTTCCTACGCCACACTCTATACCTTATCGTCTATCGGATTGCTCCTCTTGGTTACGGCGTGTATCAATTTTATTAACCTCAACACGGTATTAATCATTAACCGGGCAAAAGAAGCCGGCGTTCGAAAAGTGATGGGAAGCAGTCGTGCGCAGTTAGTCGGACAATTTTTAGGTGAAACATTCTTTATCACTATCATTTCTCTTCTGGCATCAACAGGGCTCGCTGAACTTGCACTTATCAACTTATCGTCAATACTTGGTTATCGCCTGGAATTCAATCCATTTCAGGATACAGCCACATTCTTGTTTTTGATTTCGCTTCCGCTGATTGTTTCTGTTTTGTCCGGACTTTATCCAGCGGTTAAGCTTTCCAGATTCGAGCCGGCAGCAGCGCTGAAAAGTAAGTTGGCTGGAAATCCTGGCCAGGGAATGACGCTGCGAAGGGGATTGATTGTTTTTCAATTGATGATTGCGCAGGTACTTGTTGTCAGTACGATCATCGTCGTTCAGCAAATAAACTATTTCGTGTCGCAACCGCTTGGTATCAACAGTGAAGCCGTTGTCGAGTTTGAACTTCCTGAAAATAAACCGGAATTGATCCACAAGCTATCGGAGCGGTTGTCTGTTGTGCCTGGCGTACAAAATGTTTCCCTCAGCAATACCGGGTCAACGTCAGGTAATCATTGGACTGGAGATTTCGAAGCAACTGTGAACGGTAAATTGGTGAAGGAAAATACGAACGTGAAATTTGCTGATGAAAATTTTGTGAAAACATATCAGATCAAACTAATATCCGGAGAAGATCTGGTTAAGTCTGATTCAGCCACACGATTCGTAGTGAATGAATCTTTTGTCAAGGCGTTGGGACTGAAAAATCCGGAGGAAGCAATTGGCGTTCCTGTTGACATGTGGGGAAGAAAAGCGGTGATCACGGGTATTGTTCAAGATTTTAACACAAGTTCGATGCATGAAAAGCTGGGACCAACAATTATACTCAGTGGTGTTAGCAGCTATTTTGTTGGTGCTGTAAGACTGCAGAGCAGCACAGCCATGAAGACGCTGAAATCGGTTCAATCAGCCTGGGAGGATGTCTATCCAAATTATGTGTTTGAATATCAATTTTTGGATGACACGATTCGGCAATTCTACGATGGGGAAAGACGTAATTCATATTTGATTGGGATTTTTTCAGGAGTTGCAATATTCATCGGCTCGATCGGATTGTTCGGGTTGGTATCGTTCATGGCAAAGGCAAAAACAAAAGAAGTTGGCATTCGCAAAACACTAGGAGCAAGTGCCGGCCAGGTGATTGCATTGTTCTCGAAAGAATTCCTGTTGTTGATTGGAATATCATTTGCACTTTCTGCACCGCTTGCCTATTACGTCATGAACGAATGGCTGAGCAATTTTGCTTATCGAATCTATCCCGGCGTCACAACATTTTTGATTGGTGTAGCTGTGACGCTGGTGGTGGTAATTGGCACGGTAGGGTTTAGATCGTATAGGGCTGCCGTTGCGAATCCGGTTGATGCGTTACGAGACGAGTAATTATTTTACCTTGTAATGTTCGGGCATTCTGTCGGTCTATAATTCTCAGACCACTGACAATGGACGATTTTGGGAATTAAGAGAAGTGCAATGAGGCAAATCTTGTATAGATGCATTAAGGTCGTTGCTAGGTTCGTAAAAGTAATTTACAGCAGCGATAAATTTGACTTTGGACGAAAAAATTGTGGCATAACCTCCATCAACAACATTTGATGCTCACGAAAGGAATTCAGATCATTATGGGATCCTCCCTGTACGAGAATCTTTTCTTTTTTACCCGTAAATGTTTTGAAAAGGGTATCGGTGTGAGAAGCTGGTATCAGCGTATCTTTTGATCCGTGAAAAAAAATAACCGGACATTTCACGTTATTGATTTTCGCCAGATTATTAAAATGGTATCGCATATACCAGGAAGGGCGGAAGAAGGGTATTTTTTCATTGGCCAATTTCTTCAGCGAAGTATATGGCGCTTCTAATACCAGGCCACGACAAGGATGTTTTGTTGCAAGTTCCACAGCTACTCCGGTGCCAATGGATCGCCCATAGATAATGATCTTGTCTGGCGGAAAATCTTTTTGTGTGATCAGGTAATAGTATGCTGCTTCAGCATCGGTATAAAAACCTTTTTCTGAAATCCTTCCGGTACTTTTTCCATACCCCCGGTAATCAATGATGAAAATGTTATAGTCGCTTGCAGTAAAGTCTTCCGCCACAAATTGCCAACCATTTAGATCCCCTGCGTTGCCATGGAAATAAAGTATAACTTCTTGCCGGGTGCCGCGGAAAAATAAAGCATTAAGCTTCTCTCCATCTTTTGTTCCAATCGTTATTTCCTCATCGCGATAGCTCAATCTGAAACGGTGAGTTTTTTCAAGTTTGCCCGGATAAAAAAAGATCTGAGTTTGAAAAAAATAGAATGCAAGAATTAAAATAACACAAATCGCTATCGTACTGAATGCAATGATTTGCAGGATGGCCATTTCCACTTCATTTAACGCTTAATATTAACGAATTAAAATAAGCGAGAATATAAAAAATGAATGCCTCCGTCTATGGATGAACGAACTGCTGAATAATAATGATGGCTACCAGGATTCCGATAAAGACCAGCAAAACTTTAGCGTTGGCAATAACGACCGACGAGAGTTTCTTTGATTTTAGCATATCCAAAGATAGCATCCGTTGGTTGATTGCTGATAGTAGATTTGTACTACACATCCATGGTAGATTTATACTAACACCGCCATTTTGTTGTCGTTCTGTCACTGTTAACGGTGAGATTTTGAGTTTTTACTAATTCTACTTTACATAATCCAGAGTCAGGCTGGTTTTTTGTATATTTAATTAGGCCTTTCATCTACAGAATATGAAAGTCGTTGTATTCTTTTTGATTTTTCTTTTTCAAACTGGGATCACTTTTGCTCAGAGCACCGCAAGCACATCTGATATTCCAAGTTTAAATGTCAATAGCTCTGTGACCAACAGACCTCTAGATCCTGGAACCTATATATCTCCTATCGATTACCAAATGAGATTGAACTCATTTATTCCCAATGATTTCAAATATGCCGAGCCCACTTTTACTAACGGATATCTCTTTTTTGCATCTGGCAGAAAATCAGCGTTGATGAAACTTAACTACAATTTGTTTCTTCGGACGATGTATTTTATTGACCAATCAAAAGACACATTAATTCTCTATCCGACTCCAGATCTCAAATACATTGTTACTGACCGCAGACTTTATTATCACGATGTTTTGACTGGTATTTATGAAGTAAGAGGAGGAGTTCGCGATTTAGTGAAGCTTGGGAAACAAAAAGTCTTTCGCCAAACCGAAGTTGAGGCCATGGTGGGTGAGCGGAGCTACAGTGCAAATTATGCAACCGAAACTGCGATGTATGTCGAGTACACACCACACGATCACAAGCAAGCAAAACAGAAAATTCTTTTCCTGAAGGAAAATTATTATGCGCTGATAAACGAGACGGACAATCTGGAGACTGCTAACAAGAAGGGATTTTTCAGGACCTTTCCGGAATTTCAAGATGAGCTCAAAGCTTTCTTAAAGCAGCAAAACAGAGAAAAAACTCCTATTAATTTTTCTGACGAAAAAGACTTGGTTCGATTTCTCGATTACTGTAACTCACTGAAGGCAAGCAAAAAGGACTGACATAGTACATGCCAGTCCATTTCAGAAAGGGTCATTGGGCAAATGACACTGCAATTATATCGATTTCCAATGGTTTAATCCTGGCATCTTGGGGTTGCTCCTTACGAAGCTTTGCTTACCACTTTAGGACTACGCGCAGACAACATATTTCGTATTGATACGACAAAGTTGACTGCTAATTCTCTGACCATGAATTCATTTTGCTTATCAGCGAATAATAGTCCTCCCAAGCAAGAAAGCCCGCAGCTAACGTTGAGCCTACAACCAGATTCATTTGATCAAAATATTTTTGCTTCAGTTTCAACTCGCGTTCCATCACACTAAGAAAATCGGCCCCCAATCTTTTTGCAAGCGCTGGTGTAAAATCAGCGGGTTCACTCGAATATAGCGAGATCATGTTATAATTTTCGCCCAACAGTGCGTCGCATTCTTCTTCGTAGTTTTTGTAAATGCTCCAGAACGTTTCCGACTGTTGCGCAGGAATATTCAGCGCAGCCTTGATCATATTATGTTTTGCAGCTCGTGCTTTTTGTGTATTAGTGATGTTAGGATGAAATCGAAAATTTTTCCACCGTGAGTTTTCATAAATAGACGATGCCTCCATCATATCAAACAACGCTTCGGTCTGTAAAAACTGAAGGGCAATTATTCCGTTGAATGATGAACCAATGGATGAATAATATCGCTGGCGTACTGTCAGCACATCAAAGCGGCTACCGAGCATTTGCTTTCCTTTTTCGTATGCATTGTTATCGGTTTTATCGAACTCACTTTGCGCGAAAGAGGATAATAATTGGTTACTCGAAGAAGCCTGTTTGGTAATATCAGACAAGTAAGTCTCGTAAATGGGCCAGAAATTTTTTTCATGCCAAGGCGGAATGGTTAGGCTGTTTTTTACGATCACAAGTCTATCAGGCGAAGAAACCGATGCAACCAAGGTATTGGTTGCCAATTGTCCAAGGGCTACGTGCATGCCAAAGCAAAGCAAAGAGATGATTCCAGAAATTTTCATAAAGAAGTCAATCTATCAAAACATATAACATTTGAGTGAAGGTTGGTAAAGCTCAAATCATAGATTGGAATTACTTGTGGCAATCGAATGTTAAAAACTAATGCCGGGCGAATGGCCGCTTCGCCATACAAATATTGAGTTGGCGATGATTATTAAAAACGGAATGAAAGGACTACGTAGGAGTGGCAACGGCAACCTCAGACATCAACGGCACCGTAAAGTAAAAAACGGAGCCTTTACCGATTTCGCTTTCCACCCAGATTTTGCCTCCATTTTTTTCGATAAAATCCTTACAGAGAATAAGACCGAGGCCAGTTCCTTTTTCGTTCGCTGTCCCTTTGGTGGTGTGTTTCGTATCGATGCGGAAAAGCTTACCCAAAACTTCAGGGGGCATTCCTACTCCGTTGTCGCGTACGGAAACCCGAAGCATACCTTCATACTTATCTGCATCTAACTTGATAACGCCTCCTTCGGGAGTGAACTTAATTGCATTTGAGATCAGGTTTCGGATCACCGTGTTCACTGAGTGTTTATGAGCGTTCACATCGGTCGGTTTTTCGAATAAATTTTCCAATGTGATTTTTTTGTTTGATGCTTGTGTTTGAAGCAAAGCCCTGTTTTGTTCGAGCAATGCTGAAAAATCGAAACGCTCAGCTTTGAACTCAATGTTACCGGTTTGAGATCTTGACCATTCCAATAAGTTCTCCAAAAGGGCGAACAAGTTTTTCAGACTCTTGTCCAGATCTCCTGCCAACATTTTAATTTCATCTTTGCTAAGACTGTCAGTGTGATTTATTAACAAGCCGGAAAAGGAAGTCAGGGAGTTCAGTGGCCCTTTCAGGTCATGGCTAATGATCGAAAAGAATTTGTCTTTAGTAGCATTGAGGTCGTGAAGTTGAACATTCTGACCCTGAACGGTATCATGAGCAACTTTAAGTTTTTTATTTGATCGCTGTTTTTGAATATAGAGAAAGAGCACAAGCACAATAACAACAGCGCCCAAACCAAGAACTGCCACAAGGAAATTTCGAAATTGAAGTTGTGCATCCAATTCACTTTCGCGCTGAATTCTGATCAAGTCAAGGGATTCGATCTGGGATTGTTTTTGGTCAATGACATAGCGGTTTTGTGTTTCGGCAATACGCTGTTCATTTTTTTCATTTTGAATTAAATCATTTATGGCGACAAAACTTTTCTTATACTCAAAAGCCCGTTTAAAATCACCTGCGGCCTCGAAGCATTGACTTAAAAGATCATAACTTTTTCTTAGTTGTTCGTGATCCTGCGATTCTTGTGCAGCCGACATGGCAAGATTCAAATTAGCTACAGCTCGTGGATAGTTTTTTTGCGAGAGATAAAGCTGTCCGATGTTATTATAAGAGTCTGCCAACAATTGCTTATCGCCAATCGCTAGTCGCAGTTCCAATGCGACTACGTGATTTGCAAGTGCCTTTTCTTCGTTCGTCATTAAGCGATAAAGATCTGCGATATCACTAAGTGATTCAGCCTCTGTCTTTTTATCAGACAGAGATCTACGCAATGCGAGAGCCTCTTTGTGTGTTTCGAGGGCAAGTGAATATTTAGTTTGCAGTGTATAGACATGGGCGAGATTAAAAAGAGCCTCACTTTCAACAAAGGGATCGTCGACTTTGTCTTTATAGCTTTTTACAACTTCATAGTTCTCAATGGCCTCATCATGTTTGCCGAGCAGAGCATTTATTTTTCCGAGTTTATTTTCGATGTAGATCAGCGTCACCGGGTCTTGAAATGTTTCATTCAACTTCAATGCCTCCCGGAGCGATTGTGAACTTTTTTCAAGTTCACCGATGGCCTCAAAAACTTCTGCAATGCCGAGATGCGTGAAGACATTTTCTTCTTTAAATCCCAGTGAATCTTCTAAGGTCAGGGCTTTAATAAAATAGCCCATCGCTTCACCATAGGCATAAACGGAGGAGAGATTAATCAATCCTATTTCTTTTAAGAGCCTGGACTGTGAAGTGAAGTCGTGGATTTCTCTTGCCTCTTCTAATTCAGATTTTGCCTGCGAGAGTTTCGAATCAATATTTCGATCGCTTCCTTTTTTGAAGAAACTGGTATACCAATTAATGGTTTGCTTTTGTGACTGCGCGGATAGTTCAGTAATTGTAAAAAATGAAAGAACACATCCGAAAAAAATAGTTGCCTTTGGAGACATTACGGAACGTTTCCCCAAAGGTGAAAAAAACTTTTGTTTGAAAAGAATGATTGTACAAAGTAATCTTACACTTCCTTATTTAACTCCGCAAAATGCTGATAACATGGCCTTATCTGCATCCCATATAATAGGGATTAATTTCACCTGGATGAAAGGTCCCTATTAATGTCATGCACAACTTTGACATGGATCAATTTGATTCGAGCAACGATCGGTTATTTCTGATATAACTTCTCATGCATCGCCTTCAACTTCGTCTCCGGCATTTTCACAACTTTCCGATCATAAGTCATCAAACCGTTTGTTTCAATTTCAACATCTGTTGTTTGCGTATATACTGCAGCTGATAATCCCTGACGAATCAAATCAGGAAATTTATTTATAAACGATTCATATTTCGTGAGCAACTCTTCTTTGTTAGGAAAGCTTTGATAACCCCAGTTATTTTTTTCTTGCCAGGTATGACCTTCCAATGGTAAACCAAGGCCGCCAAATTCACCGAGCACGATGATTTGGTCTTTCCCATAAAGTTTTGGATCCGGCATACATGGCGCTGGATAATTATGCAAATCCATTATATGTCCAACCGGAAAAAAATTTCCGCCACTAGCTGAATTCACCAGCCTCGACGGATCATATGACATTGTCCAGTTTACGATCTCTTCTGTTTTAAATTGTCCCCATGCTTCGTTGAATGGAACCCATACCACGATGCTGGGAGCATTGATCTTCGAATCCATGATTGCCTTCCACTCATTCTTATAAATTTTTTCAGACTCAGGAGTACGGTCTTTGTCGGTGGCCAGACCAACAATACCCGGACGAGAGTCCCACTTATTTCCCATGTCGCCACTTGGCATATCCTGCCAAACAAGCATTCCAAGTTTATCGCAGTAATAATACCAACGATCTGGTTCAACCTTCACATGTTTGCGAATCATATTGAAGCCCATGTCCTTGGTTTTCTGAATATCGAATTTCAAGGCTTCATCCGTAGGCGCAGTATACAATCCATCAGGCCACCATCCCTGATCAAGAGGACCATATTGAAATACAAACTCGTTATTCAACATCATACGCTGAATGCCTTGCTGATCTTTCGCCATAGAAATTTTCCGCATGGCGAAATAGCTTTTCACTTCATCGATCACTTTTCCTTTCCTTATTATGGCAATGTTCAGATCATAAAGTGTTGGAGCTGATGGTGACCATAATTTTGGATTTTCGATTTTGAGTGTTGCCTCCCCATTTGCAGATTCAGTTTCGGCAACTTTTGTCGCACCATCCAAAGCAGTGTAGCGAACTTTATCACCAGACTGAAGATTTTTTAAGGTCGATTTTACTGAAAGTGTTTTTTGATCAATATCAGGAAGTTGTCGGATGCTTTCAACGTATGTTGGACTGACAGCCTCGATCCATACCGTTTGCCAAATCCCGGTGACGGGCGTGTACCAGATGCTATTAGGTTTTTTCACTTGTTTTCCACGAGGTTGTGGACCATCATCAGAAGGATCCCAAACACTGACTACAATTTCCTGCGCCCCTGATTTTTTAAGTGAAGACGTTATATCGAAAGAAAACGGATCATATCCTCCTTCATGTTTCCCGACACTTTTACCATTCACGAATACTTCACAAC
>CBQWHS010000129.1:0-8750 GCA_967728665.1 uncultured Chryseosolibacter sp.
TTGCTCCCAGAATTGCCTTTTGCACCATTCCATATTTCACCAGATCTTCAAATACCTTTTTAGCAATATCCACTGGCACAGCAAATGCATAGCCTGTGTATGATCCGGTTCGCGACAAAATCGCCGTATTGATTCCGACCAACTCTCCCGACTTGTTGACAAGAGCTCCACCTGAATTGCCAGGATTGATCGCAGCATCCGTTTGTATGAATGACTCAATTGGAAATTTGTCTTCAAGAATTCCTATTCTCCGTCCCTTCGCACTAACGATACCTGCAGTGACTGTGCTTGACAAGGTGAAGGGATTTCCGACAGCGATTACCCACTCTCCTACTTGAACATTTTTTGCATTGCCGAGCGTGATCGCAGGCAAATTCGTCTCATTTATTTTTATCACGGCTAAGTCAGTACTCGGATCTGTTCCGATCAACTCAGCTGTATAAACTCTTTTGTTGTAATTAACTTCGATTCGTTCCGCCGACGCTACAACGTGATTATTTGTAACGATATAACCGTCTGCTGTAAAGATCACACCTGAGCCACTGCTAACCTGAGTCTGGCGTCCGCCACCTTCTCCAAAAAACCAGTCCCAATAAGAATAGGAAACACCTTCCGAAATACTATTGATAAAAACTACGCTCGGCGTAGCCCTTGCGGCTGCATCGCTGAAATCTACAGCTGCTGCGCCTGGAGTTGTTCGCACGGGATCGGAAGAACGATTAAGAATTGGTGAGTCGAACCGGACAGAATTAAACTGGGGCTCGGATTGCAGTTCTGTTAATTGCGGCTTAACGAAATACTGATATCCGAGGTAACTTCCTCCGAGCCCGGCAAAAAATCCAATCACTAAAATTCCAAAAGCATTTCTCATAGATCGATACATTAATTTGGTTTATTGCCGATGGTTTCAAGTCCCTGAAAGTTTGAACCACTCGGAAATTTATACATTAAAACGTCAATAATTCTTCGAGGTTTGGCCATCCCTGTCTGCCTGAATCCCTTTTTCACTTTATCTTGCGCTCTTATGGGAATTCGATCAACGTTGGCAAAACCATTTGCTGCCTATGTGGCTTCGCAAACGAAAAAATGGTCACAGAACCCCGGACCTTTTCAGGAAAAAATTTTCCACGAATTGATCCGCGAAGGTCGTCAGACACTCTTTGGTCGTGACCATCACTTCCCTGAGATCAAAAATCATGACGATTTTAAAAAACATGTTCCAATCCGCGATTATGAAGGCTTAAAGTCATACGTGGAAAAAATTCTGGAAGGAAAACCTGACATTTTGTGGAGGGGCAAGCCGGCGTACTTTGCAAAAACGTCAGGAACTACATCCGGAACAAAGTATATTCCGATATCGAAAGAATCTCTTCCATATCATTTTAACAGTGCCAGAGACTCTACCCTGAGCTACATTCACGAGACCGGAAAATCTGCATGGCTGGATGGCAATCTTATTTTTCTTTCCGGCAGTCCTGAGCTTGATGAAACCGCCGGGATCAAAACAGGGCGACTATCAGGAATTTCCAATCATGAAGTTCCGAGCTACCTGCGCACCAATCAAAAACCAAGTTACAAGACGAATATTATAGAAGATTGGGAAGAGAAGCTTGAGCGAATTATTGATGAAACGATAAACGCAGACATGACGATGATCTCCGGGATACCGCCTTGGGTGCAGATGTATTTTGATCGTATACAAAATCGTACAGGCAAAAAAATAAAAGATGTATTCTCAAATTTTTCGTTGTTTGTATATGGAGGAGTCAACTTTGAACCTTATCGCGATAAGCTGATTGACACCATTGGAAAAAAAATTGATTCGATTGAAACGTATCCGGCATCGGAAGGATTTATTGCCTACCAGGATTCACAGTATGCGCCCGGATTATTGCTGTTGTTGAATCACGGAATTTTTTATGAATTCATTCCTGTCGAAGAATATTTTTCGGACAAGCCAACGCGTTTAAATATCGAACAAGTTGAATTAGGAAAGAACTATGCGCTGATCATTAACAGTAACGCAGGATTGTGGGGATATTCAATTGGCGATACGGTAAAATTTGTCTCGAAAGATCCGTATCGTATTCTGGTCACCGGGAGAATCAAACATTTTATTTCGGCATTCGGTGAGCATGTTATCGGAGAAGAAGTTGAAAAAGCGATGACGAACACGTTGCAGCGATTTCCCGAAACAGAGATTGTTGAGTTTACGGTTGCGCCCCAAGTGACGCCAAATGAAGGACTGCCTCATCATGAATGGCTGATCGCATTTTCAAAGCAACCTTCCAACATTACTGCATTTGCACAGGAACTCGACAAACAATTGCGCACTTTAAATGTCTATTATGACGACTTAATTACTGGTAATATTTTGCAAACGCTTAAGATCACTTCGTTAGCACCCGGTGCATTCATCGATTACATGAAAGCTAAAGGAAAATTGGGCGGCCAGAATAAAGTCCCTCGCCTTTCTAACGACCGAAATATCGCGGACGAACTGCACCGCTTTTTTAAATGAAAAGGAAATATTGGCAGAAATTTTTAGTTACAGGAATAGTGCTAACTTATACGAATATTGTCCATGCGTAGGCTTTACCTTTTATTTCCGCAACTAGCATATTCGTTTCCTGTTCAGTTATTTCTGAACAATTTAAAGCGGAATCACATTCTTGTCCTCTGCTGGGTCGTGTTGTTTGCCATGATCACGGGAAGCTTTGGAAAATACCTGGGCATTCCTTATCTCTTTCTTGATCCTGAATACCTTAACAAAGTCAATTTTACAAGTTTCTTTATCATTGGCCTTTGCGTTGCCGGTTTTACGACCGCTTTTCACATTACATGTTACATTAATGATGGGCATCGTTTCACATTCGTGGGAACATTGTCCAGGCCGTTCTCAAAATTCGCGATCAATAATAGTCTGATTCCTGTAATTTTTCTGACAGCCTACATCTACGAAATTGTTCGATTTCAAAAAAATAATGAATACTCCACGGGCGCTGATCTTGCCTGGAATCTGGCAGGGCTGATCGCTGGCTATGCTGTGATGACATTAATGTTTTTTGTCTATTTCTGGTTTACCAACAAAGATATTTTCCGATATGTAGTCTGTCGGATTGACGAAAAATTAAAGTCCAACGTGAAGGTTACACGCGCAAGCGCGATGAAAAAACTTGACATCGCACGAAAGAAACAAGTTAACGTGCTTACTTACCTTGACTATGATTTTAAGCTGAAAAAGGTAGAAGAGGGGCATCACCACTTTTATGACAAGGCTACTATTCTCCAGGTCTTTGATCAAAACCATTTCAACTTAGTAGTTATCGAGCTTTTCATTTTTGCCCTGGTCATGGTACTCGGATTGTTCAAAGACTATCCATCATTCCAGCTACCGGCGGCATCAAGTTTCATGATCTTCCTGACAATTTTTGTGATGCTTGCAGGCGCTTTTTCATATTGGTTTGGAAATTGGTCAGCAACGGCAGCGTTGATTTTATTCTTGTTTATTAATTATCTCGTTGGCGAAGATTTCTTCACCAAGCGATACGAAGCTTTCGGTCTTGATTATATTCGACAACCAACCGAATACAGCGTGCAGAGCTTGAGACTGCTCAACGACACATCGAATATTCGGAAGGACCGCGAGGCAACGTTTCCGATGCTTCAAAACTGGCGAAAGAAATTTCCAGATGACGCAAAACCAAAAATGGTATTTCTGTGTGTGAGTGGTGGCGGAAAACGTGCAGCGCTCTGGACATTCACCGCACTGCAAGCGGCGGACAGTCTCTCCGGTGGAGCATTGTTTAAAAATTCTATTTTGATCACCGGGGCATCGGGTGGAATGATTGGCGCAAGTTTTTTTCGCGAACTAAAATTACGCGCAAATGCACACGAGAATATTAATCCACATGCCGCAGCATATCGTCAATTAATCTCTTCAGATAATTTGAATCCAATGATATTTAGTTTACTGGCGAATGATCTTTTCGTTGGGTTTACAAGATTCGAATATGCTGGCAATTTATACTTACAGGACAGAGGTTATACGTTTGAGCAACAGCTGAATCAAATCACTGCCGGGTTGATGGATAAAGCAATCACTAAGTACGATTCCGCAGAGCTGAAAGCCACCATTCCGATGATGATACTGACACCAACGATCGTGAATGATGGTCGAAAACTTTACATTGGAGCGCGGCCAATTTCATTTCTGAATTATGAGATTACAAATTTTCCAGAATACAGAGCTCAAAAATTTAGTGGCGTTGATTTTCAACGTCTGTTCAACAATCAAGGTGCGGACAGCCTGAGATTTTTGTCAGCCCTTCGGATGTGCGCAACATTTCCTTACATCACTCCTAATACAACGTTGCCAACGTCTCCGCCAATACACATTATGGATGCCGGTATCTCTGATAATTTCGGTTTGAATGACGCGATTCGTTTTTTGTACGCCTACAAAGATTGGATTGCCGAGAATACTTCCGGTGTTGTGTTTGTCTCCATCAGAGATTCGCCTAAGCTTGGCAACATTGCTGCGCGCGAAGGTCAAACGATCATCGATGCATTCACGCAACCTATCAGCAGCGTCTATAACAATTTTGAAAACTTTCAGGACATTACGAGTGATCTTTTAATTGGATATTCACGGTCATGGTTTAACAACCAGATCGACCGTGTGGATATTGAATATGAGGCGCAGAGCTACGTTAATATTTTGCAGAAGATGGATAGCCTGCGGAAAAACAATGCCAGAGCTTCACTAAGCTGGAGGCTAACTACCCGGGAAAAAGAAAGTATCATTAGCAATATCAGTTCAGAAAAAAATGTTGTTGCGATTAAACGACTGAAGCAGTTGCTCGAAGATCCTTCAATTTTGGATGATCGTTCCCGGGCCCAAAAGTGATTGACCAGCGCGCGTGCCGTTGTGCTTACCGTTCTCTCCTGTGATTTTTCCATTCACGATAACATAATCAAATCCGCTTGCATAAGCATGGGGATTACTGAACGTTGCGTTGTCTTTAATTACATCCGGATTAAAAATAACAATATCAGCAGCCATACCGTTGCGGATCAATCCCCGATCAGACAAATTGAATTTGGTAGCAGGAAGTGACGTCATCCTTCTGATCGCCTCTTCCAATGAAATTATTTTCAGATCACGAACATACAAACCAAGCACCCTGGAATTCGTGCCATAAGCTCTTGGATGAGGCATGCCTGAACCGAACTTTGCAATTCCGGCATCCGAGGCAATCATGTTGTAAGGATACTCCATTATCCTTTTCAGATCTTGTTCGTTCATGCTGAAGAAAACCATTTGAGCGCTGCCATTTGCCACCATCTCAAGGATTGTCTCTGCCTCCAGTATCGGTTTTGTTTTTCTTCCCCTTAAGTTATTGATGTCCTTTATACTTTTTCCATTCAGCGTAGTATCTGCCGCATAACGAGCGACCAAAGCATAATTATAATTTTTCAACTGCTTTCGTTTCAAACTTTCAACCATTTCCCGCTTGATCTTCATCCGCGTAACTTTATCGCTCAAACGCAAGCTGAGAGAATCAAGTCCGCCACCGAAAGCCCATGTGGGCAACAGCGTATTAAGAGTTGTACTACTCGCAACATATGGATATTGATCGATAGTGACATCAATTCCATCTTTGCGGGCTCGCTCAACCTGATCAATTGTATTTTTAGATTTTCCCCAATTTGGTTTATAGGTGACTTTGAAATGAGAAATCTCAACAGGCAAATTTGCTTGCCGTCCAATGTTTATAGCTTCTTCAATTGCTTCATCAACATGATCGCCTTCATCGCGAATATGAGAAGCATAAACACCTCCAAACCTCGATACCGCTTTTGCAAGACCGATCACTTCAGGTGTTTTACTATAAGTACCAGGAACGTAAATCAGTCCTGTAGAAAATCCAACTGCACCATCTCTCATTCCCTGTTCCACTATTGCTTCCATTTGTTTCTGCTCTTCTGTCGTTGGATCACGTTGCGCATCGCCCATTACTGCCCTTCGTACACTATTGTGGCCCACCAGAGTAGCAACGTTAATGGAAGTTCTGACACTATCAAGACGATAAAAATATTTTCCGATATCTGTATTTGAACTACCACAGTTACCGGTTACGACTGTCGTTACTCCATCTAATAAAAAGTTTGAAGCCGTTGGAACATCCAGAGAGCTTCCTTCGATATGTGTATGCACGTCGATAAATCCCGGAGCAACTATTTTGTTTTTAGCATCGATAATTTTTAGTGCTTGAGAACTTTTCAAATTGCCTATCGCCACTATCTTTCCTTCGGTGATGCCAACATCAGCGTATCTCCAGGAGTTGCCGGTACCATCAATGAGCTTGCCATTGAGGATAAGCAGATCGAAAGATTGAGATTGTGCGGCAATCGATCCGAACAAAAGGAAAAAGAGAGTGCGCATAAGCAGGGGTTAAGACATTTAAGATTGACAAATTCCTGTGTTTATGAAAGCAAAATTTTACAAAGGGCGAAGCCTATTTTTTGTATCATTACGCTTTGAGATTTTGAGATGGCCATTGAAGATCAATTAATTCGAACGCTTGAACTATTAAAGCTTGAACGGCAAGCGGACCTTGAACAATATCGACAAAAGGTATTGCTGCGAAGTCTGACCGATCGAACTCGCGAGGGGACAACCTGGTATCCCGTGAGTTTGAAGCGCGATTACATTGGAACCGGTGAACGATTGATCATTGAGGTTGAACGAACAAATCATTTAGATCAACCCCATGCTTTTCAAAGCGGAAAGCTTGTAAGCGTATTCAGCAACGCATCAAGTACACCAGAGAAAGATCACGTTAACGGAGTCATCAATTACGTCCGCGAAAATCAAATGGTTGTTACACTCAATAGTGAGGAAATGCCTGATTGGATTGATGAGGGCATGCTTGGAATTGATGTGATGTTCGATGAAATGAGTTATCGTGAGATGGAGTTTGCCTTGAAGGAAGTCATCAAAGCGGAGGGAAACCGAGTGGCGCAGTTGAAAAGCATTCTATTAGGAGACGAAAAAGGTCGAATCGATTTTAAGACATTTCATTTTGATGGGCTCACGATCTTGAACGACAGTCAACTTGAGGCATTGAGGAAAACATTGCAGTCACTCGATGTCGCTTTTATTCATGGACCTCCTGGGACGGGAAAGACAACAACTCTTGTTCAAGTCATTAAGCAAACAATCAAAGAACAAAAACAAGTTTTGGTAAGCGCTCCAAGCAATGCTGCGATCGACTTGCTCGTAGATAAACTTAGTGAGCAAGGACTAAACGTATTACGGATTGGACATCCTGCTCGCGTGACCGAGCAATCGCTAAGCAAAACTTTGGATGCTAGAATTGCTACACATGAAGATTTCCCTGAATTGAAATCGATTCGAAAAGAAATGGAGCGAGTTCGCGCCAGCGCAATGAAATTTAAACGAAAGTTCGGGTGGCAGGAGAAACAAGAAAGACGCTACATGCTTGACGAAGCAAAGGCCCTTAAAGCGGATGCCGACCAACTCGAGTTCTATATCATTAATGACCTTCTTCAAAACACCCAGGCCATTTGTTGTACGCTTGTTGGAAGTTCTCATCCCGTGCTGCGCGGAAAAAAATTCAAGACTGTCTTTATTGACGAAGCTGCCCAAGCTCTTGAACCTGCTTGTTGGATTCCTTTGTTGCGTTCGGAACGTGCCATCTTTGCTGGAGATCATCAACAACTTCCTCCTACGATCAAATCAATTGAGGCGGCAAGAAATGGATTGGCGAAAACGCTTTTCGAAAAAGGAATTGAGCGGCATCCGGCATGTTCTCAAATGCTGGAAGTGCAATACCGGATGAACGAAAACATCATGAGGTTTCCTTCACGATACTTTTATGAGGATAAATTAATTGCCCATGAATCCGTTCGCTCGTGGGTACTTGATCTGAACCAGGTACCTGTTGAATTTATTGACACAGCAGGAAGCGGTTACACAGAAGCTCAGGATCCTGAAACATTAAGCCGATATAATCAGGAAGAAGCAACTTTATTAATTCACCAGGTAGAATCGCTTGTTAACGAAATTGGAGTACAACGTTGGCTTGAAGAGAAAATTACTCTCGGGATTATCACGCCATATCGTGCACAGGTGGATCACCTCCAAAAAATTGCAGATCAGTGCTCCAGTTTCGAGTCTATAAAAAAATTAATCTCCATTGATACGGTGGACGCCTTCCAAGGACAAGAACGCGATGTCATTGCGATTTCTTTTGTCAGGAGTAATGACAAAGGCGAAGTGGGTTTTCTTGGCGACATCAGAAGAACAAACGTGGCAATGACACGTGCCAGGAAAAAATTAATTATGATCGGCGATAGTGCAACACTAGGTTCGCATGAATTTTACCTTGCGCTTCTTGACTTTGTGCAACAGGATGGATTTTATAAAAGCGCATTCGAGATCGTGCGATAAATGCCATTGTAATATTTTAACACGGGCGAAAAAAGTTTATGACATTTGCCGATACGGTTTTGCAGTTTTATTCGACTTTACGCGTGTCGGAGAAACTTCCGCGAGGAGTTGAAGTTCTCAATCCATACGCCCAACCAGAAACTTTCACTCTTTGCCAGCAATTCTATCATAAGTATTATAACGACAATAACGAACGGACTCTAGTATTGGGTATCAATCCCGGTAGATTTGGCGCTGGCTTAACCGGGATTCCATTTATGGATCCATTGAA
>CBQWHS010000130.1:0-8729 GCA_967728665.1 uncultured Chryseosolibacter sp.
CGCCTGAGCTTCTTGCCGTTTTAGAGAAACAGTAGATTAAGAAAACCAAAAAAAACCTTTTTAAAAGTGTCGCCAGCGGCACTTTTATTTTCTGCAAAATATCAATCAATTACATGCTATAAAGTTAATAGCGCAAAGTCCCACTTTTCGTTGTCTACTTTGAGGTTGACACTAAGGTGTTCCATCCTTGAAATAACGCACGCTACTGACAAAATTAAAAGGTTAGATTCCCTTGTTTCATTTGTGTGACAATCACTCGATAAAAAATAAATCAATCCTATTTGGTTTTAAAAAATTTAAGAGTGCTGATTTAGCGTCATGTATCTATTCTTCATATCCAGGCAATAGTTCAACAGGTGAATGATGCTCGTTTAATGGAAGCACGATATGAAACAATGCGCCAGCACCAGGCTGCGAATCGGCGAATATTATTCCTTTATGATTTAGCACAATCTTCCTGCAAAGCGCCAGCCCAATCCCTGTTCCGGGATAATCTTCACGCAGATGAAGACGTTGAAAGATCTCGAAGATCTTTTCTTTGTATTTTACGTCGAACCCAATGCCATTATCAGCAAATAATATTTCAAAATACGTCTTGGTGGGATTAAGTTCTTCAAACTTCAGCACTTCAACGCGTGAAAGAGTTCTATGGCTGATGTTGATAACTGGCGTTTCATTCGGATTAATAAATTTTAAGGAGTTGTTCAGCAGATTATAAAATAATTGATTGATCTGAATGGGAATTGCTTCAATGCTTGGAAGGTTGGGAACAATTACATTGGCTTTTTTCTCATCGATCAAGAGTGAGAAATCCTCCAGTACGTCAGAGAGGATTTTGTTGAGGTTTGTTTTCTGAAAAGCATTTTCCGAATGTTCGATTCGTGAAAAGTTCAACACATCCTGTATAAGAACGGACAGCCGTGATGATGATGTCTTGATCTTGTCAAGCAATTTGAAACTGTCTATTGACAACTCTTGTTCTGAGTTTTCTGCCAGCATGTTTGAGAATGTCTGGATCTTCCGCAATGGCTCCTGGAGGTCATGCGATGCTATAAACACAAATTGCTCCAGGTTTCGGTTCGAGTGTTCAAGTTGGGAGTTCGAATCTTTCAGGGCCTGTGTGCGTTCGGAAATCTGCTTCTCCAATTCCTGCGAGAACATTTTTTGATCGTGGATATCCGTTGATCCACACACCCAGGAGGTAACTTTTCCATCGCCGTTACGAATCGGCAAAGCGTGTGATGAATGCCAGCGATAAACCCCATCATGTCTTTTAATCAGCATTTCTGCATTGAATTCCGATTCGCTCGCGACTGCCGCAAGCCATGACTTCGTTATGGATTCATTCTGATCCGGGTGAATAACAGCGCCCCATCCTTGAGCAACGGCCTCTTCCAATGTCAATCCTGAATAGTTTAGGAAAAACTTGTTTGAGTACGTTACCATTCCCTCGGGCGATGCTGTTGATGTTATAATCGGACTTGAGTCCAATACAGATCTCGAAAATTCGGCTTGTCTTCGAAGCAGTTCTTCATGTTGCTTCCGTTCCGTGATATTCTCAATGATCAACAGTAGTAAGGGCTCGCTGGTGATCTCGTTATTAATTTTTCGACAGTTGATCAGAATTGCATGTTCACCAATTCGCTTGAAGTTGCGTTTAATTTCGAAAACAATGTTCAGCTTGCTGTCTTCGAGCGACCGATCAATTATCCTCCGCAGCTCGGGAATGTCCCATTGATTATTATCCAGCTCGAAAAAGTTCTGCCCGATTGTAAGTTGTTCGGAGATTTCAAAGAATCGGAAAAATGCTTCGTTGGCACTTTTTATTTTTAGATCTTTTGCAAGAACAATAAGGGGCTCATTGATCGTAGTAATGATAGCTTCAGAATAATTGCGCGAATAGGTAAGTTCAGCATTCCGATAGGTCAGCTCCTGGTTTGAAACAGATAATTCTTCAACGGTACTTTGCAATTCTTCCTTTGAAATTTCCAATTCTTCATTCAGGCTTCGCAGTTCCTCGCTTCCCGAGAGAAGTTCTTCGTTGGCGCTCAAAAGCTCTTCATTTCCGGCCTCCTGATCTTCCGTAATAGTTCGCATATCTTCTCGCGTTTGCGACAATTCCTTTTCCAGTTGAAGTGACCGGACAAATTCCTCATTGGTTTTCCTTTTCAGGTCGTCGGGAATTGTCTCCTGTTTGTGAGGGACAACTCCGAAATTACGAAAGAGGATCAGGTAGTAAACGTTAATGGTATTCAGTATTGGAACAACCTCGATCGTTACAATTTTTTTCGCATCATGGTTACCGGAAACAATACCTTCCTTAATGACGGGAAGCTTCGTTGACTTCGCTTTTTGCAAAGCACTTCTTAGTTCCAGCGACAATCCACGTTTTGCCATCTTCAGAACATTTACGCTTGGCTTTCCGGGAGCGGATTCGAGCCATTCACCGGTTGCTCCGCGGAATTGAATGATTTCGAGATGCTCGTTTACAATCACTCCGGCTGGTGCCCGAAGTAAAACGAGTTCATCTGCACTTTTTTGAAAGTCGTCATTGCGTGTGACCTTTTCCGTTTTCTTAGAGTCTTTTCCAAAAAATTCTTCTCTTCGTTTTGCAGAGATGTGAACGAATCTTCCGGGGACGGAATTTCGAGTGTAGAATTTATCGGGTTCACTAAAGGGCGAAAATAGATCGGAAGAGCTGCCAATGGATTCTGATTTTCCAAGGAAAAGCATTCCTCTTTCATTGAGTGAGTAATGGAATGTTGCCATTGCCTTACGTTGCAGAAACGGCTCCATATAGATTAACACATTGCGACAACTGATGAGGTTGATACTGGCGAAGGGGGGGCTCGTGAGAAGATTATGGGATGCGAACACGCAGATATCGCGAATCGCCTTGTTAATTTGATATCCTCCTTCGCTCTTTGTGAAAAACCTCGCAAGTCTTTCCGGCGATACGTTAGCAACATCCTCGTTGGAATAGAAGCCAGAGCGCGCCTGTGAGATACCTTTGTCTGAAATATCGGTAGCGAAAACCTGTAGCTTGAATGTCTTGGGCTGGCTCTCGTAGAATTCAAACAGGCATATCGCAATCGAATATGCTTCCTGACCTGACGAGCATCCAACACACCATGCCCTGAAAGTTTCTTTTGCTGATAATGTGGCCACCAACGCCGGGAGTGCCGTAGATGAGAGATATTCAAACGCTGAGGTATCACGAAAAAATTCTGTGACCGGAATGAGAATATCCTCAAACAACGTATCTACTTCTTTTGGGTTTACAGCAAGATCTGCAAGGTAATCTTCAATGCGTGCGAAATTTCGAAGCACAATTCGCCTTGAGATTCTTCGTTGCAGCGTGGATTGTTTATAGTACGTGAAATCAATTCCTTTTTGAAGTTCGATAATACTCAGAATTTTTTTGAGTGCTATATCCTCGGGTTTCTCTGCCTGTCGTTTCTCTTTTGCATTATTCTCTTTTGATATGATATTCAGCGTAAGCAATTGATGCACGATCTGATCCGGGGGCAAAACAAAATCAACGTGACTGGAATTGATCGCATGCTGTGGCATTTCATTGTGACTAGCGGAATCCTGGTGCTGCGCGAATGTAATTCCGCCTCCGAATTTGATCGCCTTGAGTCCTTGCGTTCCATCGTGACCCGTGCCGGAGAGAACAATTCCGATCGCATGGCTATGATAAACTTCCGCCAACGAATTGAAAAAAAGATCAATTTGTAATTCATTGAATGAACGAGGTGAACGTTCAGTGAGTTTCAAAACTCCGGTTGCAAGCGTTACGACTTTATTTGGCGGCGCAACATAGATGTTATTTATCTTCAACACCATGTCGTTCGATATCTCCTGAACAGGTATGGCAGAGACTTTCTGTAACAAATCGCTTAAAATACTTTCATGACTTCGATCAAGATGCTGAACGAGCACGTAAGCGATTCCGGAATCTGCCGGAATCGACTGAACGAATTGTCTGAAGGCATCGAGGCCACCAGCAGAAGCACCAACACCGACTACTAAAAATTGATCAGAGAAAATTTCTTGACTCTTCTTCGCATCTTCAAACATGATTGAATTCCGAACACCGGAATTATTAGAATGGAAAAACTAAGGATGAGAAAATTAAAGCTAGAATATTGAGAGGCGATCTGAAAAATTTGTCGGATTCGCAGATTACATTTCGACGACACACTCATCCATAGCTCAATGTACTCATAATAGCTTGTAATTCATATTAAAGAGACAAGTTTCTATGTTTCCAAGTCTTCGCTGATGCTACACCTACCATAAACTTACCGTATACGGTTTTCGAAACTTAGCTTTCCACACTATTATACACTTCAACGCAACTCATCTGTGCGCTAATCCAACCTCGGTATTTATTGAATTATCTTCGTTTAGCTTTAGAAGCTCTCTTATTTTGTTAAGCAGTAGACTTAATGAAAATGGTTTTTTGAAAAGGACGTTTGCTCTCGACTCTTTAAAAAGTTCTTCACATTCGTCATGACCTGTCACTAAAATTACTGGTATACCAGCAGTCTCAGGCTGCGATTTTAACTCTTTCCCAATATCGACACCGCTAGCACCCGGAAGTTCAATATCGAGTAAAACGATGTCACAAGTTTTCGCGGAATCAATAGTTGATAGTAGTTTACCCTCCACCAACGATTTCACACCAAACCCGCTCGACGTGAGCATCGATGTTATCATAAATTGAAAATCGATGTCGTCATCAATGATCAGAATAGTTTTTTCGTTCCCCTCCATATCAATCTCCCTCACTTTTCCTGTAACATTCGGAGCTATAATGATGCCGCACGTCACATTGGAGTAATAAGCGGGAGTAGGGGTTAATTGTAAACAAGGGTGTGGATAAAATGCCTTTCGCTGCAAACCAAGCGAATGTCTGACGAGGATGAAGAAGTTTATTAATCAAATGTTAAGCGAATGCTCATTTATAATACTTTTTCATGGCTTTCGATTCGGTAATCAGTTCTTCGAGTTCAGACCTGGTTTTCCCAATCTTACCTTGCAGTTTCTGCATCATCGTTTCTTTTTGGCCATACTCGTACGTGAAGTCTGCATCCTGAAGTTCAGGATATAAAGACTTTAATTTTGCCCGTTGCTTTCCCCACGCGCGACTAGGTGTTTGTAAATTGGTCATAAATCTCGTTATCGGTACTTGAATAAATTTACGTTCCATCGCTCGGCCAGCGGACAATATTCTCCAGCTGAAGCGGCTACTACTCGGGCCTTGCGCCTTTGAGCGCTGTATCTAATACTTTTCGCAGCAAGACAACATATGCATCCAGAGAAGGTTGTTTGCTCAACGAAGCACAACCTACAGGTACCATCTTCGGGTCAATCGATGTTGATAAGAAAACAAAATTTGTATTTGTGAATCTTGAGTCCTTTTTAAACTCTGCGTAGCATTCAAATCCTGAGTGCACAGGCATATTTATATCAAGAAATACCATATCGGGAATGGGCATACTGCCGGTATCAAAAAGCGCTAAAGCTTTTTTAAGAGTCGTCTCTCCATAGCATTTTATCATTGGGTCAACGAGGTGAAGTACCAGCTTGAATATCTCCAGGTCTTCCGAGTCGTCATCAATTTGTAAAACCAGCATAATCCTTTATTTCATTTTCAACTATCAACGGGTTCGATGCTGAACCGCCGTTCGATTTCATTGCAAGAAACGAAAAGACCTAGCAAACAGACTTACACAAAGTAACCACAGATTTGCATTTTTCACAGGTTGGTAATTTACCCTCAAGCCCTTCTTACCGAAGCCACATTGCAAGCTGGACAGAAGCACTCCGAACTTTCTGCCATTCCACAGGCTATCGCCCATACTGCAATGAACAAAAAATTTCTAGAGGTGATAAGTAGAATGCACGAGTTCACTGACTTTGACATGAACGGACAAAGTGTCCAGGAAGAAAGAATAGGTCTCGCCTTTCTGAGAATATTTGAAAAATAAAAATCGAAGATCGCAATTCTGAGAACTACATGGCTGAAGGCCGATTACTGAATTATCTTTCATTGAATTTTCTAACAGGTTGCTGCAAAAAATATACATGATATTCACATGGGAAGGATTGTTCTCGTAGATGTCAAGGATAGCGGTAACCGGAACTTCAGAAAGACTGCGCTTGGTGATGTCCACCACGCACCAGCCAGCGCAAACACGCAACAAGGGCAATACAAGTGCTGGTCCCTCGAAATAAAAAAAGGAGAACACCAACCGGAAGAAAAAATGAAGTCAAAGACTTCATTCAAGGACAGCCCGAGTCTCACACATTTCACATGCTAAGGCCTGCGCCAGATGCGTGGTGCCAATTTTTTAGTATCCAACAAGCAGGATGCCGCAGGGCGCAAGCAGAGAGTAAGCAGGGAACAAGCAGGGAACAAGCAGGCAAGACGCAGAAAGCTCTTAGCGCGTCAGCGAAGGATGTCCGGATCAAAGGTAGGCTAGGATTAAAGTATTTTCTTACTTTAGTTTACCTAAAGAGAGAGTTTCGAAGACTGTTGGTTTGGTATTATACTCTACTGTCGGCCAAATATTTTTAACATGAGGTATCAGAAATTTACGCCCTCTGCCGAGCTGACTTCGTTTGTTGAATGCTATTATATATGGGAAGGTGAAACAAAAGAGCGCCTCGAAGTTCAAAGCCCTCCAAACGGTTTTTCTGCCATCGTCTTTAATTACGGTAGTCCGAGTTGGGCCTACCAGCACAGTCCTCAACTTATTGCTGTTCCGAAAGCTTTCGCTTCAGGTCAATTCACTTCCAATTATCATCTTGTGCTTGATGGGGTGATCAACACAATTGGTATCGTGTTCAAACCATCATCTCTGCACAACTTCTTTGGGTTACGAATGTCTGAGTTAGTCAATAATCGGATGCCACTCGAACTACTATTGAACAACAAAGCTGAGCTCCTTTATAATGCAATCAAAGATGAAGGAAGGGAAGCGGAGCGAATCAAAATTATTGACGAATTTCTTTTGCCCTATTTGCCAGTGACAAAGTCTCGCCTGTCTGTAATTGACGAGGCCGTGGAGTACATTGATCTGACGAAGGGCAACTCATCTGTCGAGCGTGTGGCTTCACACTTGAAAATCAGCAGGCGTTATTTAGAAAAGAAGTTTCTTGAGAAAGTTGGTGTCTCACCTAAGTTTTATGCTCGGGTAAAACGGTTCTCCATATTATCTAATAAACTGGCTCATTCAAAGAAAGTAGATTGGCAAGATGTAGTTTTTGAAAGTGGTTTCCATGACCAATCCCACCTGGTAAAAGACTTTATGGAGTTTAATGGAATGAATCCCTCGGAATATCATCAGCAACATCGAGAGTTGGTTCGTTTTGTAAAGAAACAAGAACCGGAGAGCTAAAGTCGTTCGCATTTTTACAAGCCAATATTAGGAGCCTGTGAGACCTTTATCTCACTATCAGCCGTGAGCTTGGTGCTGGCCCGCAACCTGAACTTCAAAAGATGGCAAACACAGACAGCGCCTACCTAGCATTTATAATGGAAGAAAAGCTTCATATCTCTGTTGAATACACCAAGCCCTTTACTTATACTCTTCCAATAGGTCTTAATGAAGGAAAAAATAATTTGAGATGGTTCCTCAAAATGAGGAACGAATCAATTGCTTTTGTCACAAGCGCGAAAGAGGATTTGCGTGCATACTTCCTCAAACCGGGCAGGGCTTGCACGCATCAAGTCTACATCACCTTGTTTGGACATACTGATCGTCATTTGCGGCAAATGAGAAAAGTTAAGCAGCACCCAAACTATCCAAAGTAGACCTTTAGTAATAATTCTTTAATCATTAACTTACCAGAACAATGAAAACCAAAACTTCCACTCAACAGGAAACCCTTGATGCAATGAGTAAAAAAGGTACATGCATTGAATTTTTTTCTGCCTACCAGGACATGGATGTAGAACGAATGTTAAGCTTATGCGACCCAAAAGGTGAAGTTGTATTTGAGCCCCTTGCCGATGCTGGTAAAGGGAAAATTTATGAAACCGGGAAAGGCATATGGTCCGCGCTTATGGATTCATTTCCCGATCTTGACAATACAGTCCGGTCGCAAACTTATAACGAGGCCGATAATTCAGTAACATGTTCGGTAGCTATTTTTGGTAAACAGGAAAAAGAGTTTGCCGGAATACCCAGCAAAGGATTACGATTCGACAGTGACCACATCTTCATTTTTAGGTTTAACGATCAATCAAAAATTGATAAGATTAACATAGTCTGGGATCACGAGCGGTTTGTTAACTTGCTAACGAGTCATTAGGCAACTATCAGCACAAGTTAAACGGAAATTAAAAACATTAGCCGACTTGGCTAAGTTGAAGACATTTTTTTATTAATGATAAAAAGGACGACTATCTGTTTATCTTTTGTGCCTAATTATTGCAAACGTAATGCTTAAGTTCACAACCTTTCTTCCATCGCCTCAACTTAAGCCGTTAATCGAAAGATACCTGTTAGTTGAAGGACGTATTCCCCTCGGGAGCACATGGAATCAGATCATGATACCAACGATGATGGAATTTCTATTCTTCAACCTTAACTATACTCCCCAGACCTTTCTTGTTGAAAATGAAAAAGTAGTATTGGAAGACTGCATAGTTACGGGTCAGTATCCTCATGCATTTGATGCTTTTCTCTCAGGTCAAGTCCGCATGCTTGGGG
>CBQWHS010000131.1:0-8723 GCA_967728665.1 uncultured Chryseosolibacter sp.
AACTCTCGATGTTCAATTACAAGCTGATGTTACGCAACTGAATGAAGTTGTTGTAGTCGGTTATGGAACGGTTCAAAAGCGAGAGCTGACGGGTGCAGTAAGCTCAATCAAAGGAGATGTTATAAGCAATCTTCCGTTGCAAAGTTTTGACCGTGCACTGCAAGGACGTGCAGCGGGTGTTCAAGTATTGTCAGCCAACGGTGTGCCTGGGGGCGCTGTGAGTGTTCGCATCAGAGGTGTGGGATCTATCACGGCTGGTAACGAACCTTTGTACATCGTTGATGGTGTGCAGCTGAACAACAGAAATGATGGTGGTACGCGAGTGAGCAATAATCCACTTGCCTTCTTAAATCCGAACGACATCGAGTCGATGGAAATTTTGAAAGATGCAGCGAACGCCTCTATCTATGGTGCACAAGCGGCAAACGGTGTTGTTATCATCACAACCAAAAAAGGAAAAGCCGGATCTGTTACAACGTTTAACATGAACTATTACAAAGGCGTTGTTGAACCGTTGCCAACACTTCATATGCTCAACACCCAGGAGTTCATCCAAGTTCGACAGGAAGCTGTTCAAACGGGTAGCCCAAGCAACACGGCTGCGCAAACGCGAGCTGCTGTGCTTTCATCTCTTGGTTTATCTACTGCGCTGACGGATGAAGAAGTTGCGGCAATTCCGAGTTATGATTGGCAGAAGGAAGCCTTCAGAACCGGTGTCGTTGATAATTACGAATTGTCGATGAGCGGAGGGAACGCAGCAACAACCTTCTATACCTCAATGGCATACAATAAACAACAGGGAAGTTTGATCGGTATCGACTTTGATCGCTTAACCTCTCGCCTAAATCTTAATCATAAGATCAATAAAAAATTGTCTTTTGATATGGGATTGAATTTGAGCACCATCAAGCAACATGGGCCTTTCGGAGGTGCACAGGCGACTACAGCTTTTGGTGCGCCGCAATATGCAGCGCCTGTTATTCTTCAGATAAATCCGATCTACGATCCGGAAACTGGTAATTACTATGGGATGCCAGGTTCAGGTGTGACCATGGTTGGCGATCTTTCTCAGAACGTTATTGCCAATGCTAACTATATTAAATCTCTGGGAAGGACTAACCAGTTAGTGGGAAGCGCTGCTCTTAATTATTCAATCATGGAAGGTCTTACGTTCAGAGGCTTTGTTGGTCTGGATTATCGTGATTTATACACGGAATTTTTTGGTGACCCGCGACTGCCTGATTACTACAACACTCAGGGTTTTCAGTCAACGGTCAATAACAATAACAGGAATTTGACAACGAACTATACACTGAATTATAGCAAGACTCTTGCAACGCGTCACAACGTAAGCGGATTGGTTGGTGTTGAGTATCGCAACGAAGTGAACCAGGGAAACAATTTTAATGGACAAGGTTTCCCATCACCGGATTTTAATACACCAAATGCCGCAGCAACACCAACGGGTATTGGTGGATTCTGGACAACGTTCAGACGCGAAGGTGTTTTCGGAAATTTCAAATATGACCTTGATAAAAAATATTTCCTATCGGTTACGATGCGCTACGATGGCTCATCTCGTTTTGGTGCTAATTCAAGATTCGGTTTCTTCCCTTCAGTTTCAGGAGCATGGAACATAAATGATGAGGCCTTCTTAAAGAGCTCGAATATTGTCTCTGACCTTCGCCTGCGTGCCAGCTGGGGAACAACGGGTAATGACCAGATTGGAAATTTTGATTCGAGAAGCTTATACGGGGTAGGCGGATCCAAAATTAATCTTGCTGCAAATAATTTCATGACAGGCGTATACGATGGCAACAGTGGTATCGGTCCTAGTCAGATGGGAAATCCAGACTTGCGTTGGGAGAGAAATGAGACCACAAACATTGGTATTGATTATGGGTTCTTCAACAATCGCGTTTCAGGTTCGGTAGAAGTATTTCGCAGGTTAAGCAAAGATCTGTTGTTGAATCAGTCAATTCCTCAGACTTCCGGTTTTAATAGCATTACGAAAAATGTTGGGGAAGTTAAGAATGAAGGTCTTGAAATTGAATTGAGAACAACTAATCTCGATGTCAACTCATTCAAGTGGGAGACAAATTTCAACATCACGTTTTTGCGTAATGAAGTTGTTAGCCTTTTTGATGGCTTGCAGGTGCTGCCTGGAGATACTCGTACGCGTGTAGGATATCCAATCGGGGCAAATACCGGTAACAAGTTTGCCGGCGTTAATCCTGCAAATGGAAGGCCCATGCACTACGACATCAACGGTAACATCACCTATGTGCGTTCAACATCAGATATAGTTCCGCTCGGACACAGTGACTTCTCAAACAAGTTTGGAGGTTTTACAAATACATTTAGCTATAAAGGAATTGAACTTTCCGCGTTCTTCCAGTACGACTATGGAAGAACTGTCGGCAACGTGCAAAGCTTCAGGATGGCAGACAACGGAGCGGTGTTGAGGAACAGCAACATTTCATTCTACAATGATCGATGGACTACGCCAGGACAAATCACTTCAGTTCCACGTCCTGCGCTAAACAGGTCAGAGAACTCTGGAAGAATTTCTTCTTACCAGACCTTGACCCGATTTTATGAGGATGCGTCATTCATTCGCTTGAAGCAAGTAACATTAGCATACAGTCTTCCCGCGAGCTTCTTGAGCAAATTCAAAATCAGCAATGCCCGTGTTTATGCGCAAGCCATGAACCTGGTAACGTGGACAAAATGGACAGGATATGATCCTGAATTCAGAGACACCGGTGCAAATAGCGTGGAAGGAATTGTTCCTCAGACACGCAACTACACATTTGGTGTTCAGCTTGGATTCTGAGTCGTTGATGTAGAGTTATTAAACACAAACTAAAATGAAATTAACAGTAAAAATATTAGCGCTGTCGTGCGTGCTGTTTCTCGGTTCGTGTGACGAACTGCTTGACGTAAACCCTCGCCAATCGGTAGACGCATCTGATGCGTTGAAAACTCCCGAGGGCATCAAATCAAATCTCGCAAATATTTACAGCTACCTGAAGACGACCGTGATGTATGGCCGCGATTTTCTGCCGACAGCGGAAGCATTAGCCGACAACACGAGGATTATCAACAGGGCAGGTGGCCGTTATCAGTCGCAAGGAACAAATGCGATTAACAACCATTTTGGCAATTGGGATTTTGCGTATGCTGCTATCAACGAAATCAATTTGCTACTTGAGGCGCTGCCAACGGCCAACATTTCAGCAACACTACGAGATGAAACGGAAGGGCAAGCTAAAGCACTTCGCGCATTGATGTTTTTTGATTTGATGCGTGCGTTTGCTTACGAACCAAACATGGCGCCTGCAAATGCAAATCGCGGAGGTGTACCATTAATTCTGAAAGGTGTTCTCTCTCCATCGCAAATTGAGTTGAAGGCAAGAGCAAGCCAGGAAGAGGTCTATGCACAACTGTATGCGGACCTCACCGATGCAGTTGCAAAAGCGCCCACTACTGGTGGTCCATATTATATGACGCAGACTGCTGCAAATGCATTGTTCGCGAAAGTAGCATTGTATAACCAGGACTGGGCGACCGCAGAGAAATATGCGACGGATGCTTTGGCGTTGAAAGGAACGTTAGTAACCAATGCAAACTACGTAAGCAGTTGGAGAGCCGCGACACATCCAGAATCGATCTTCGAAGTGTTATTCAAGAACGCAAGTGAATCGATTGGTGTAAACGAATCGGTGCAGTCCGCTTTTACTACACGTGTAAGTCTCACATCAAGTGTCCTGGGAGGCTACGGTGCGGTGGTGCCAACAACAGCTTTTCTAAACTTGTTGGCTGCTGGCGATGTTAGAAAGAATTTGTACGAGCTTGGCGTTGCACGTTCCAATTCGACGGTAATTGAGTGCACGAAATTTTTGGGTAAAACCGGCACCATCTATATGGATAACATTCCGGTGATTCGTGTTTCCGAAGTTTACCTCATTCGTGCGGAAGCCCGCGCGAAGCAGGGCAATAACGTTGGCGCTTTAAGCGATGTCAACGCGATAGCTACACGCGCTGGCCTTACGGCGATCAGTGGAGTGACAGGAGCAAGCCTTGTCGATAAGATCATCGAACAACGAAGACTTGAACTTGCCTTCGAAGGCGATCGTTGGTTTGACCTGAAGCGCAGAGGAAAGGATGTGATCAAGGCAACCGGTAATGTCACCTTTGATGATCCACGTATTCTGGCAAACATCCCCGCGCGGGAAATCCAGTCAAATCCGAACTTAGTTCAAAACATTGGCTACTAATCATTGGAATATGAAAAATATCAAAACTTATATAATCATTGTCACTACTGTTGTAATCAGTTTGCTGATGACGGCCTGTTTTAAGGATACGGAAATCCTGTTCGAAGGAACACAAATTGAATTTGAAGATGCTGTGTTGAGAACACCACAGTCGGGACAGATTTTTCCGATTATCAATTTAACGCGCGCCTCCGGTTCTCCTGCCTACCAGGTGAATCTAATTGGTCTTCAACTGGCACAAGGCGAGGAGATCAGCTTTAGTTTGGACACTGTGCCTAAGATATTGCTAAATAGCACTACGATAGAAGCACAGGAAGGCGTTCATTTTAATCTCACGGGTGCAGGAGTTACGTTTCCGGAAAGCGCGAGTACTACAAACGTGGGCGCATTTACTATCGTTTCTACATTCCAGGCACAAGCAGGTAAAACCGCTTTGTTCGTAATCAAACTTGATGGTAATGAAAAAATACGTCCGGCCGAAAATTATCGCAGGCTTGGTTTCCGAATCAACCTTAACTGATTTCGATTAGTTACTTTTTAAGAAGAGTCGCTCCAATGGGCGGCTCTTTTTTTATGATTCAATCCTTGCCGAAACCTTTCAGCACATTTTTTCCTATCTCATGAGATTATTTCTTTTCTTTAAACTTACTCTTAACCTAAACCTCATGCGAACCATAATCCTGATTCCGCTTTTGCTGATTTCTTTCCTCTCTTTTACTCAGAAGAAAAATGAAAAGGATGCTCCGCAGGTTGAGCAAACCGGAATAGCATCGAAAACAAAAAACATGAAATCCTTTCCAGGATATTTCAATTTTTTTTACGATGAAAAGCAGGATAAGGTATTTCTCGTAATCGACAAATTTAATTCCGAATTTTTATATGTTCATTCCCTTCCCGCGGGCATCGGATCGAATGATATTGGTTTGGATCGTGGAAGACTTGGCGCAGAAAGAGTTGTCAAATTTGATAGGAGAGGTCCAAAAGTTTTGCTCGTTGAAATGAATTATCGTTACCGTGCAACTAGTTCCAGCGAGGCTGAACGAAAAGCAGTGGAAGATTCATTTGCACAATCGGTGTTATTCGGATTCAAAGTTGAGGCAGAAGAGAATGGACAGGTACTTGTTGACGCAACAGATTTTTTGCAACAGGACGCGATGGACGTGATCGGCACATTGAAGACGATGCAACAGGGTAGTTACACGCTGGATAAATCGCGTTCAGCATTTTATCTCGATAGAACAAAAAACTTTCCAGACAACAGTGAATTTGAAGTCACGCTCACATTCACTGGGCAGCCGACGGGAGAATATATTCGAAGTGTCACACCAACTCCATCAAGTGTTACCGTAAGACAACATCATTCTTTCATTAAGCTTCCGGATAATAATTACAAGCCAAGAAAATTTGACCCAAGAGCGGGCTACTTTGCTTTTTCTTATTATGATTATGCAACTCCAATTCATGAATCGTTAGAGAAAAGATTTATCACGCGCCATCGTCTGGTCAAGAAAGATCCCGGTGCTCTGGTCAGCGAAGCCGTAGAGCCAATCATTTATTATCTAGATCGTGGCACACCCGAACCGATTCGCTCAGCGCTGTTGGATGGTGCGCGTTGGTGGAATCAGGCCTTTGAATCTGCTGGCTATAAAAATGCGTTTCAGGTTGAAGTAATGCCGGAAGGTGCCGACCCGATGGATGTTCGATACAATGTAATTCAATGGGTTCATCGTTCTACTCGGGGCTGGTCTTATGGTTCTTCCGTGACAGATCCACGAACGGGTGAAATTATGAAAGGACACGTAACGTTAGGGTCACTTCGTGTACGACAAGATTATTTGATCGCTGAAGGATTACTCGCTCCGTACGAAACAGGAAAGCCAGTATCGAAAGAGATGGAACAAATGGCACTCGCAAGATTGCGACAGCTTTCCGCCCACGAGGTTGGTCACACGCTTGGGCTGGCTCATAGCTATGCGTCCAGTTCAGAAAATCTTGCATCAGTGATGGACTATCCTCATCCCGGTGTCAGCTTTGAAGATGGAAAAATTTCGCTTGCGAAAGCATACGATGACAAAATCGGACCGTGGGATAAAGTGTCGATCACGTTTGGTTACCAGGATTTTCCTCCCGGCACAAATGAAGATCAATCGTTGAACACAATCATCCAGAATTCTTTGAAAGAAGGGTTCACTTTTTTGTCTGATCAGGATGCACGTCCAACCGGAGGTTCTCATCCGTTTGCGCATTTGTGGGATAATGGAAAGGACGCTGCCAAAGAACTTAATCGTGTGATGGAAATTCGCAAACAAGTGCTGGAAAATTTTGGAGATCGAAATATTAAGGACGGAACGCCTATGGCTTCGTTGGAAGAAGTGCTCGTGCCCATGTATTTTTTTCACCGATATCAGCTGGAAGCAACGTCAAAACTCATTGGCGGACTCAACTATCGCTACGCACTTAAAGGAGATGGACAGCCTGTGACTGAATTTGTTTCCGGAGCACAGCAACGTGTGGCTCTCGATGAATTGTTGAAAACTATTTCACCTGAAGCGCTGATGTTGCCGGAGAAACTTTTGAAGCAAATTCCTCCGCGACCTCTTGGCTATTCAAGAACCAGGGAACTTATCAAGCTGAGAACAGATCTGACGTTTGATGCGTTAGGTGCTGCGGAAAGCGCTTCAGATTTAGCAGTCTCACTTCTGCTCCATCCGGCGAGAGCTTCACGATTGGTTGAGTATCACGCTCGCAATGAGCAGCAACCTTCGCTTGATATGGTATTGGATCGATTGATAAATTCCACTGTATTGAACAAGCCGGCTACGAGTTATGCTTCTGCAGTTCAAATGACTGTTAACGATGTTGTGCTGAACAACCTCTTCAAACTTGCCGTCAATAATGCGTCGTCAATTGTGAAAGGAGTGACGTTGGCAAAGCTCGAATCGTTGCGGATAAAGTTCATCACGATGTCAGCATCGGAAAAGGATTTCAATTGGAAGGCGCACTACGTCCACGTTGCAAAACGCATCTCAGATTTTCAAAGTGATCCAGCGGAGTTCAAAGTACCGGATTCATTGCCAGCCCCGCCCGGACAGCCAATTGGAACAGACCTGGGTTGCAGTAATTAAGAGGCACTTTTTCGAGCCCTCTGATATTTTTCAAAAGCATGCGAGCCGGCTGTATGTAGGTTTTTGCCCCATTTTTCACAGATTTTATTATGGATGTTAGCGTAGTTGCGTCTCTAGTTGTGCTCGCTCAAATACCCATATATGTCCCTCCGAGTAGCTTTGCTCGCAGGATTGTTGATCGTTAATGTTGCTGCTTTTGCGCAGCGAAATGAGATCGATAGCCTTGAGAGTCTTGTGAAAATGGTCCCTTCGGACACAAATAAAGTGTTCTTATTGAACCGTCTTGTCGCTGCTCTTCGTGATAAGGACAACAACAAAGCGCTTGGCTATGCGCAGCAAGCCACTGATCTGGCGCAATTACTTAGCGACAAAAATGGATTAAGTCAGGCCTATGAAAATTTGGGTTGGATACTATACAGGAGTGGAGATTATTCCAGGTCTATCGAAACGTCCACACGTGCGTTAAAAATCGCTGAAGAAGTTGGGGATAAGAAAGCGATTGCCCGAAGTCAGGTTAACATTGCAGCGATCTATTACGAACAAAAGCAATACGACAAAGCGATTACCAGTTTTCGTCACGGCTATAAGACTGCAAAAGAGTTGAATGATTTGACGCTAATGGCGCGATGTCTCAACAACATTGCTTTTACATTTATTGGTTTACAACAACTCGATTCAGCTTCCATTATTGTGCGAAGAGCGTTGGACATGAGCGAAAAATCCGGACAAACTTACCTGATCGCATTTTGCTACCGCACACTGGGAGATATAGAAATGAATCAAGGGAAAGTAAAACCCGCGCTGGCTTACTTTGAACATTGCTATCAGTTATCACGGGATATTAACAATACGTTTATCACAGTTTCCGTTTTGCATCGAATAGGAAAATGCTACGCGGCCCTTGGCGATTATCAGAAGGGAATTCAATTCCTGGAAGAGAATATTACTACTGCTCGCAAGTTTGGTTTCCGTGATGAACTGGAACGTTCTTACAAATTACTATCGGATGTATATTTCAAAGTGCATGACATTAATCACGCCTATAACTATCAGCGTTCTTATATCGAATTGCACGACTCACTTTACAACGAGCGGAACAGTGAACAGATGGCACTGATGCAAATACGATTCGATACAGAGATAAAACAAGCGCAAATTGAATTGCTAACAAAAGACGCTGCATTACAGTCGGAAGAGATAAATCAACAGCGCGTCTGGATATATTTTTACGTCGGTTGTTTGAGCCTGTTGCTAATCCTTGCCTTTGTGTTGTCTTACAATATGAGGGAAACCAGGAGAGCAAAGAAGGTGTTGGAGG
>CBQWHS010000132.1:0-8710 GCA_967728665.1 uncultured Chryseosolibacter sp.
CACTTGATCCTGATATACGCGTTCATGTGGCTATCTGGCAAATGATGCAAGACCTGGCGGGCTGTCCATCCTCCTGGGCGGTAGGGAGTATCGAGTTGTTTTGCGGAAAGATTGATCGCTAACGATTCAACCTTGGCCGGTAACGCCTCGATGGTTTTTATGAATGTTGAAATCTCTTCAGTCGTGTAAGATTCTTTCGAACTGAATTTGCCGATGGGATAGCGGAGCAGGTCGTCAGAAAGATCACTCATGTGCTGCCTGTTGAGCCTTCTTTCGCCGATTCCGGACTCTTATGTTAACCATTTCAATCAGCATAGAGAACACCACGGCAAAATATATGTATCCTTTCGGGATGTCTTTGCCTAGACCCTCCAGGAAGATCATGAAACCGATAAGAATTAAGAATCCCAATGCAAGTACTTCCATTGAAGGATGCTTTTGAATGAACTCGCTGATAGCGCCGGAGAATATGATCATGATGCCAATTGAAAGCATTACTGCCACGATCATGATCGAGACATAGTTGGTCAATCCAACCGCAGTTAGAATTGAATCGAATGAGAAAATGATGTCAAGAAGGATAATCTGAACTATGATTCCGGGGATATTGATTTTCTTTTTCCCTTCTCCTGAGGCCATCGTCTCATCTTCGCCTTCGGTTTGATGATTGATTTCCCGCGTGCTTTTCGCGATCAGGAACATCCCTCCAAAGATCAGGATTAGATCGCGACCGCTGATTGAGGCGTCGTCACTGATCCAATTGGGCACTGCGAACAATGGTTCTGTAAACTTCATTACCCACGTAATGGTGAGCAATAGAATAATTCTCACGCCCATCGCAAGCACCAGCCCGGTATTCCTTGTTTTGGCGCGAATTTCTATTGGAAGACGGTTGGATACGATGGAAATGAAAATGATATTATCGATACCTAAAACGACTTCAAAGAAGGTTAATGTCATCAGAGCAAGCCAAGTCTCTGCCTTCAAAAAAATTTCCATGCGTAGGGTTTATGAGGTTGTTTGGTGGCTAAAAATAGCGGAACTAAAACTATCCTCCAAAAGGGACGGAAGGAATAAAAAGGTGTTTTTTCCACCTCCGCGAACCTTTGAACGCTTTTGTTTCTGTAAATTTTTTACCATGCAGGAATTGGGTTGAATTGTTTGTTGTTTGATGAACCCGATTAAAGAGAGCAGGGAAAGTGTCTAAACATTTAACCTTTCCCTGCTGAAGTTATTGCTAGTTATGATGCATTACCATTACTTTCCTTCTCAACAATCCCTTGGCTGTTTCAATTTGAATGATGTAAACACCAGCAGAGAATGTTTCAGTTGTCACGGTCTTGCTTGAATCTCCTTTTTCAAATGCTGACTGATGTACAACCTTCCCAACTTGATCGAACATTTGAAGGTTCGATTTTTGCGTGGCTACTTCCGGAAGTTCGATTGTCAACTCGCGATCTGCCGGGTTAGGGTAGACGTTGAATGCCGAGTTGATGTCTTCGATGTCAGTGACCACCGACGGATCTTGAGTCAAGTCAAAAATTTCTGTTTGATAAACTTCTTTCGTCAGTTCATCCTGTAAGAACACCACTACGGCCAGGTCATTTGAAGGCGCATACAGCGTCATCTTTTCTGCCGAAACATACGGACCAAAAGTTCTTGAATTCGAATTTGTCAATACTGCTCCGAATTTTGTACCTGCTGCATTAGGCAAGAGTTTTTTCACTACATACGTGTAATTCGTGTTCGACACTTTTATGATGCCCTGGAGCGTGGTCGATAGGCTTGACTTCGAGACGCTCTTTTCAATCAGTGCAACGTTCAGAATAGTGTTTGCAGGTAGGTCTTTATTTGCTTTAACGTTTATGGAGAATGAAACACTGCCATCGGGATTGAATGTTGGTAGCGCTGGAAGCGTTAACACCGCGTCAGCAAGTTTTAAGCTTCTCACACTGTATGCTGTTGAGCCCCACTTGGAGAAAACGTCATCGGTCGTGTTCGTTGCTCCATCCATCCTAACTCTCGGTGTAGTAGATATGTTGTAATACAGCGCCCTTGCGCCCGGATCCTGGAAGTTATCTTGATTCAGAGGATCTGGTTTAGGGAATGCCACGTGGTAATCCATCTTAACGATTGACCCCAGTGAAGCAGATGGAAGAAATTTGTTCATTTCCGTATTTTCGAAATCCTCCACGGTCTGGCTGTTGTCGGCCGTCCTTGTGTCGTTACCCAGGTTCGTAAAGTTTTCCAACAAGACGATCCGAGTACGTTCGCCGATACGGAAGTTATCGAAGGCAAAACCTTCAAAACTTGGAGCGTTGTTAGCGGCACCTAGCGCCAGTCTAAAGACCACACGTGTTGATTTGAATATTGCTGGTTTGCCAGTCTCATTGGTAATTGAATGGCGAGAATCTTGCCACGTTGTTATAGAATTACCAGTCCAGCCGAACTGACCCGCACCCTGCTTTCCTGGCGTCCCGGCCAAGCCCTTGGCGTTAAACCAGCTCAAGCCTTCGCCAATATCAGATCCAACCACAAACCACTGCTTCGCAGGGTCTGTAATGTTCAGATCATCCACAGAGTACTCTAAAATCACGCCGTCAGAACTTTCTAATTGAACAAAGCTGTTAAACGATATCATAGGACGATCCAGCAGGCTAATATCAAACTCGGGTGAATAAATCGCTGAAACCTCTTTGGCGTTATACTTATTCAAAGTGTTGGTTGTCTTCCAACCACGGTCTCCGTTCAGCAATGGGGCAGGTTTTATGATTGAGCCACTCGGCGCTTCCCACTTCCACGATGGTGGATTTGGATTGGGTGAGACGGTAGACGGGACAAATGGTATTGAGGTCACCATCCAATTTCCATCTGTCGATTCAAAGTTCATGAAATATTCACCATTTTTTGCAATCGGTGTTTGAGGAAGAACTATGATTTCCCTTGAAATAGTGTTTGTACAACCAATGATCGTAGAAGCTGTTAGCGTAACGACGTATTGCTTAGTAGAAGGACTTGAATTGTTGTTCGCGACTGAATAGGCGTGGGCCAACGCTGTTGCAAATCCTGAAGTGACGGGTGGTGTCACGGACGCGTCTCCAAAATTCCAATCCAGTTGTTTAATACCGTCGGTAAGTGAATTGTCACTGGTTACCGAGGAAGTACTAGTAAAACTAAATGGCGCGGCAGTCGATACGCCAGTCATCGTAAAGCCCGCAACTGGGTTCGCTCCAATAGCAATGTCTTTTGTCGCCTGGAGCGATTCACATCCGTATTTCGAAGTAACATTCAGCGTTACTTTGTACTTAGCAGAGAGCGTATACAAGTGTGAGAGACCGCTATTCGTTGCGACCGTATCCGCGTTTGGATTAGATGAAGTTGATCTTTGATCATCTCCAAAATTCCACCTGTATTCATTTATATCGGCATTGACGAATGCAGTCGCAGCTCCGAAGTTTGAATTTGCTCCACTGAAACTTACAGGATAATTATTATTCTGGTCGGTAACACATAGAGACCCTGTCACGTCAATTGCCGCGATTGGATTAGGCGTGATCCGGATAACCAAGTAAGACGTACCAACCGCAGGAGAATTATCATCCTGGAACGTATACGATACCAGTATGTCCTCATAGTTGTTCTTGATTTGAGGCGATGACGGATTTAGTGTTGCCGTTCCGTTTCCGTTATCCACAAATGGTGAGCTTGGCGCAGGGGCGAGGAGTTGAGTTCCGGTCCCTAGTGTAAAATTGAACGAATCATAATCGTAAATCCTGAAGAATCCAGTAGACGTTCCGGCTACTGCGGCGGGGAATCCATTTAGCGAAATGATGCCGCCAGCTTCGCAGAAGATTGGTACTCCGGGGTATGCACCATAGAGTGATGTGTTAAAACGTTGCGCTGGTGTTTTGCTGTCTGATGTATTAACTGTTGCGTCGTTTGTATCCGTTGATGATTGGTTACTCGAAGCGATTTCAATCAAAGGAATCGGAGGAACGAACAATTCAACATCCTGGCTGAGTGGCACAACTACTGTCAAGTCCGCAGTGTTGTGGAATGTTCCCGTAAACCGGATACGACCAAGAGAGCCACCGCGCCAAAAATTTCTCACCCTGTCCTTGAAATGATCGTATGGATTTTCATTAATCAATCCACCCGATTCTGATACTACGTTCAATATGTGACTATAGTCCCATTTGTACTCGTTGTAAGCTGTTAACGAAGCATTGAAGCTCGTTGCCGAACCTGCATCTGGATCGACTGAGGCATCAATAGGGGCGGGTGCGGTGACGGTTAGAATTTTATCTAATTGTGCCTGCCACGCAGATCCAGAAATTAATTGTGAACCAGCATCGACAGGGATGTCTGCTCGTAGCCTCAATAGTTTATATCCGGCTTTGTCTCTGTAGTGAATCGTATCCGAAGCAACAGGTATTGCGTTGCTCGGGAAATTTGCGTTTCTCAAGGCTTCTTGAGTTCCACCAGCCGAACTTCCTAACAGGGTCGAAATCGGCACAGTGTGATCATAAACCAAGTGCTGAACTGTAGTATTCGAAATACATCCATTCAAATCTGTGTGCGTCATTGTAATGTCGAATGACGAGTTCAGTCCAACGGCTCCTAAGCTCAATACGTCATTCGTAACGCCATTACCACTGAAGGAATTTATTCCATAATCATTACTAGGTGTTATGATCGGTGCCAAGCGAACTTCGCCAGATTGCAAATTCGCATCAAAGTTATCGGAATAATTATCTGGTATTGCCGTGACAATGTCATTTGGATCAAATCCAAATGGAACGAAGTTCGTGTTTTGGGAATAACTGTTTGTGAACGCTTGAGGATCTACAATCAAGTTTTCGATTGAGGCCAGGTTAATAAAGCCAGCCAAATTTGCCGTGCCTGCAAACCTCCTGATATTTCCCGGATCACTTCCGAACACCCCTTTAATTCTGAGATTGCTGATTATAATTTGATCCAAGCTTCCTGAACCATTAGTAGTATTTGTATTCGTATAACTAATGTTGATTATGGTGTTGTTAACCCAGGCCACAGTAGCCGTGGTGGAAAAGTCCGCACCGTTTAATTGAACAGTTGGTTTATTTACACCATCGAACTGAAAACCTGTAGGCAACAACAAATTGAAGTTCTGAGGGCCGCCTGCTACTCCAAAATCCCCAGTAAGCGTCTCACCAATAATTATTGGATCAGTTAGTGTGACATAACTATCTGGACATAGAGCGTACGCTGGTTGATAACTATTCTTAATGTTCGCTAACGTTGGTAAAGTAAACTGCAGCGTTGGCCCGGGCTGCCCGACGTCAAAGTTTGTCCCTCCATAAGGGCTCGTAGCCACGATCGGCGTTGGTTGTGCATCGTTTTGCGCGTATATCCAAACATCGTACGTAGTCGCGGCATTTAGGCTTGCATTGTAAGTCACTGTCTGCGCAGCGTTAACTAACGTAATCAAATATGATCCATTTTTCACAACGGTCCCTGCGTGTGCAATGCCATAGGTTGTCGGGTTCGCTATATCACTGATTGTTGGAGGCACGCTACCTGTTGCTACATATTGATTATGATCTAAAACCAAGTAGTAGGCAGTTCCGCGTTGGTCGAAAGTGGTGTTAAAGGTTCCCGTGGTAAGATTATTAAATACACTGGATGCGTCTATCAGATCTGGCGCAATCTCACTTGATATTTTGAAGAATAGCGTATTGTTCGATGAGATACCACCGTAATAATTGAAGCCATCATCGGAAATACCTTCTCCCACTTTTGACTTGTTATCAAAAGTTCCCTTTTTGATAGTCACATAGTAGAGACCGTCCGCCTGGAATGAATATCCGGCAAGAAAATTAATATCAAAGATCAACGGATTTACGGCTGGGTCTAATTCCTGGTTAGTAACAAAGTCGCTGTTTGTACATTTCAGGTCGGCTACTTTCACGTTTGTTGTACGATCCCATAATTCTGCAACGTCATCCAAAGACCATACTCGTACATCAAATTCGAGTTTAATCTGTGTGAGTGCTTTATCAACATTCAACTGACCATTGTACGGATCTGAAAACCCTTTGCCAGTTAAAAGAACTGGAGGTCTTGTTGACGCGAAGGAATATGTTTTACCAATAACTGATCCTTTTGTAGTTCCATTCGATGTTACAATAAAGTCATCTGTTAGCTTGCTCGCATCAGTAATTAAATCAAAACCATTATCAACGATCATCGGCGTTAAATTCGTCGTACCAACCTTGGCAGTGATGTCCACATCAGCGGAAAGATAGAACGTTGCCGGTGCGGCAGCACCCGTGCTTGGATTAAAGAGCGGAACCGGGTTCGCACTGAGGTCAACTTCAATCAAATCATAATCACTCGGAGCGGCAATGGGCTTAGACCGACTTTCAGTCACCGTGTTGCCTGCCTGCAACTCCACATCGCTACCATTCTGTCTCACGACAAAGTTCTTAAAAATAACCGTTGTCGATGTCTTGTAAGGATTGTCAAATGCAATGATAAATTTCTTCAAATAAGGTTGAGCAGTCGTGTTAAAGTCGGGCTTAAATGTTATCCCGAAAATTTGATTATTGGATGTACCGCCTTTCAGGTTTGTTGCCGCAGTTGAACCGGCATCAATGACTGTCGTATGAATTATATCAACGTTATTGCAAGGTTTTGAATTGCTTGAGGAAATTGTATTGCTGTTGAGCGGATTGCCATTTACGTCATTGGCCACAACGGTTAACTTACCGTTTCCTACTGCTGTGTAATACATTCCATTCAGATCGAGATAACCATTAATGAAGCCCTTTGGCCAAATTGGTGAGCCTCCCGTAATTGTAAATCCTGCTGGGCCATAATTAAAATCAAGATCCCGCTGCGCATTTGCATCACGAGCCTCAACAATACCAGCTGTGGGCTGAGGAAGGCCCGATAACCCAGAAACGTAAGTTGAAGATGTAGGAGAAATGTACGGAGCAGACGTTAATGCGTTTGTGCCGATCTTCTCGTTGATACCGGCAAATGCCGACGGCTGCGTGGTGAAGTCAAGACTTGTGGCGATCACATCGATCTTTCCATAGGATACAGCCGCTACAGGAGGTCTTCCCGCTATGTTGCCTGCACTAACAAAAAACTGAGAACCAGTGCCTACGGTTGCCGACACTAATCTAACAGTAATGTCATCTCCATCTACGAGGTCTGGGGAAGTGTTCTTGAAACTCGCGCGTAGACTGATTGGTATCAAGCCATTGTCAGCAGCTGTTCCCAGGTTAGCACCGGTGAAAACGAACTGGGTTAATAGTCCAGGAGTTGTAGCAATATTCAGGGCTGCAACATCGATTTCCGTTCCCACTTCTACACCGTTCGCGTAAAGCGCAAGACGCTTCAGACCAGAGGCCTCTGCAACTTCTACTGTAATTTGAGTAAGTACAGTCGCGGCTCCATCCGTGTCTGTATCCGCCGCGCCGTCACCAGAATCAGAGGTTGTATTTAAAGGTAATCCGCCATAAGTGAAGGCTGCACTTCTACTTCCATCAACGAGTAAATAACGGGCTAGCTCGTAGCTCGTTCCTGTATTCTGGATATTGACAGCTTCCTCCTTACCCAAATATGCAATCCGTGATGGAATGACAAATGTCGGATCAGCAAGTATTGTGGATTCAAACGATGTTTGCAGGGTTAGCGTAGGAGAGATACCTGAACAAATAGCATTTGTTCCGCAAGTAGTTCCCGAGTTTCCTCCGGTGTTATCTGCTTTAATTGTAAGCGTAACGTCGTCAGTATTGTTACCCGTTGTGAACTGGAAGTTACTGTTGAAATTATATATACCGGCAGTAAACGCAGTCGTGCCAATAGTCGGGCCATTAGCTGTAACGCGACTGGTCGCGTTTGTCAATGAAGTTATTATTCCATTAAAGCCTAAATCCAGATTTTTATTCACATCTCTCGCTTCTGCAACCGCGGTGAATGGACTATTTAAGCTAACATTGGTAGCTGAGGCAGGTGTGGTGATATCGAGTTGAGTTGCAACAACGTCAACCGTATTGTTGCTGCCTCCAGAATTTTCGTTTTCACCTGCAATTATGCTTGTCCCATTAGGATCCAGTACAATATCACCATTATTGAACTTCATGTCAAAAACGAACTTAACGCCATCAAGCGTAGCAGCGTAGGCAGGAGTCAAAGATTGCTTTAGCCAAATGGTCAATGTAAAAGTCTTACTCGATCCATCGGCGACTTCGGCAAATTGGCCCACGCCATTTGGAAGGCCGGCACCCACGTTATCGAAGACAATGCTGTTTGCAGTAATTGTTCCATACTGGTAAGCAAAAGTGGTGTTTCCGCCAAAATCAATATGGGCTTGCTGGATAATTTGTGTCCAGTCTGTTACAGTGCTCCCGGTACCCTGGTTGAGTTTGATTGAAACAATTCTGGTTGGATTTCCATCATCCTCTGTTGGAGCAGTTCCACCCGGATCATCATTGATCGTGAAGTCAAATACTTTTAGACCGGCTGGTGTGTGAGTGAGGTCCACAAGTGATGAAATTGTTGTGGGCTCAGTCAAGGCTCCAGCGGTAATTGTAGTAGCGGTACTAACGCGCACGGTTACAGCGGTGCTGGTATTTTCGACATTTGTGTTGTCAATTGTGCCGATGCCGGTGGCCTTCAAAGTTCCATTACCAATTGTATTGTATTGAAAATTATTTGG